>JBFRWE010000251.1:0-3502 GCA_051439345.1 Xenococcaceae cyanobacterium | reverse complement strand
TAAAAAACGAACAAAAGTAATTTATTTATTGTCTCTATCTGCACTCGCACTAATTATATTACTAACTTTTTATTTCTGGAATTCGTTAAAACCAAAACGTACAGAAGAACTAGCTTATAAGACCTGTAGCATTCTACCTGAAAATAGTCGAGAAATATCTAACTATTGGCGATTAGGTCTATCTTGTTTAGTAATAGGAGAACATCAAGGAAAGGATAGGGAAATAATTTTAAGAAAAGGACTAGATGCATTTCAAAGGGTAAACAAGAGCGACAAAAATAATTCACAAGCTATCTTTTATGAAGGTCTCACTCAAGAGCTTCTGGAAGACTATGAAGAAGCCGATCGCCTGTATAACAAAAGCTTTGAATTGTATCAGAATCGCGTTCTCGAACAGAAAGACCTTGAGATTGCAGTTGAACTAGGTAACTATTTCATTTCACAGGAACAAGATGAAGAGGCATTAGTAATTTACAAAAAAGCTCTAGATCAATTTCCAACAAACACTGCTGCCTTATTAGGATTAGGAACTGCTTACTTTAAACTAAATAAAAATCTTGAAGAAGCTTTTAGTGCATACAATCTGGCTATAAAAAATCTTCAATCTAGGGATTCTGAGGCTGGTGAATATCAACAGCAATTAAAGGAAAATCTAGCAGAACTTTACTATAATACTGGAGCCTTGTTAGTCAAAAAAGGCGATTATTCAAGAGCGATCGAATTTTTTGATTTAGGAATAAGATATAGTGAAATAAAAATGAAATATTACCTAGAAAGAGGTAAGTTTTTCGCACTCATTTTAGACGAACAGTATCGAGAGGCTATACACTTTTTAGGATATTTTGTAGATAGTGAACAAGCAAGACAAGAACAAGATCTTCTTCTATTTGGACTCGGCATTACCAATTTGGCTCTAGAAAAATATGACAAAGCAATTCTGAGCTTTAGAGAGGCAAAAAATCATCCCCATGCTGCCGAATATTTAAAACAAGCCCAAGAATGTTCTAACTCCCCCCAATCTTGTAAAAATTGGAGGCTAAAAAACGATACGAGCATCACAAAAAAACTTCAACAGATATTTCCCCCTTTCATAATTCATTACTACCACGCAAATCCTCTTCTCAAGATCGACCACCACAAACACCATCTCAAGCATCATCGAAATCCTATTTTCGATCAACTGCTAACAGAATAAGAGCAGAAGTTAAAATTTTCGGCATAATTAGAGAAATAATAGTATTTGTGATGTATTTAGACCAATACATACTCAGATAATTTCTCAACAACTTAGAATTCACATTAGAGAAAAAATGGATACACTAACTGCCGAACAATTAACCAAAGCGATCGATTCCTCTAAAAATACAGTTGATTATCTAGAAATTAGAGTAGAACAAAGCGAATCTACTAGCCTTTCTTTTAAAGGCAAGCAATTAGATGGAGTAGACCAAAGTTTTGCTTTATCTGGGGGAATTCGTGCTTGTCATCGAGGGGGTTGGAGTTTTGTTACCTTTAATGGCTTAGCAGAATTAAACAAGCAAATTGAAATAGCGATCGCTCAAGCTAAACTAATTGGTCAAGAAACTACTCAATTAGCTGAGATTGAACCGATTAAAGATTACGTCCCTGCCAATATCAAACAAGACCCCCGTAATATTTCCCTTGAGGCAAAACGTCAGCTACTAGAAAAATACAACCAGTTACTTTTAGACTACGATCCCCGTATCCAGACTACCAGAGTTAGTTTAAGCGATCGCTTTGCTACCAATTATTTTGTGAATTCTACTGGTAGCTGTATTGTTCAAGAGAGATTAGATATTAATGGTCGTTTTGGCGCGATCGCTCGTAATGAAGCAGGAGTAGTACGTCAAGGATTTGAGACTATTAACTCTCGCACAGATTATAATGCTTTAGTTGGGATAGAAGAAAGAGTACTCAGTGCAGCTAAACGGGCTGTTAGGCAGTTAGAAGCAACCTCTGTTAAAGGCGGAAAATACACCGTTGTTCTCGATCCTTATCTAGCTGGAGTATTTATTCATGAAGCCTTTGGTCATTTATCAGAAGCGGATTTTGTTTATGAAAACCCTTCCATGCAAGAATTGCTCACTTTAGGTAAACCTTTAGGAATTGAGCAGTTAAATGTAATCGACGATGCTACTTTGGAAAACTTACCAGGTTCAATTAAATACGATGATGAGGGCGTCCCTGGACAGCGCAAATATTTAATTAAAAATGGTGTTTTGCAACAACGTCTCCACTCCCTAGAAACAGCAGGAAAAATGCAAGAAACACCTACAGGCAATGCTAGGGCAATTCGGGCTAGCTATCCCCCTATTGTCAGAATGACAAATACGGCTATTGAACCAGGAGATACTTCCTTTGAAGAGATGATTGGAGATATTGAAGAAGGAGTTTATGCCGTCAGAATGTTAGGAGGACAGACTAACGGGGAAATGTTTACCTTTGCTGCTGCGGAAGGCTATATGATTCGTAATGGCAAAATAGCGGAACCTGTGAGCGATGTTACTCTTAGCGGGAATGTTTTCCAAACTCTTAAAGATATTGAAGCAATTGGTGACGATACTTTATACACTAGTGGTGGTTGTGGCAAAGGAGGACAAATGCCTCTTCCTGTAAGTGTTGGAGGGCCTCATCTCAGAATTAAAAATGTGGTAGTTGGTGGTAGATAGTGTGGGAAATGAGGGAGTAGTTAGTAGTTCGTAGTTTGTAGGAAGTTAAAAGTTTTGACTTCTGACTTCTGAACTTCTAAAGATACTGCTGATTAACTTAACATTGAGGCTTGAAATGCGATAAATACGTCACAATGTCCAACGATTCTATGAGCTTTAAGTCCTCTTTTGTAACGTTCGTCAGCAGTATCTTCTAAACTACTGAAACTTCTGAACTATCTTATTAAGTAGATTTTCCCTAGTTATTCCCTATTAAATCTTATTTTTACTTATTGATTTATTCCCATCCGCATTAATCTACTACCTATGATCGACCAAGAAACCCGAACGGTTAGTAATCATTGGCAATCCCCATTAGGATTTGTTGCTGCTGCTGCTGGTTCAGCAGTAGGATTAGGTAATATCTGGAAGTTTCCCTACATGACAGGTCAAAATGGTGGGGGAACTTTCGTCCTTTTCTATCTTCTCTGCATAGTAATTTTGGGTTTTCCCATTATGGTTGCCGAAGTTATGGTGGGCAAGATAAGTCAGAGTTCTCCAGTCCGTGCTTATAGCAGACTTTCTAACCACAGTCGATTATGGCAAGTTATGGGTTTCGTTGGGGTAATGACTGGATTTATCATTTTGTCTTATTACAGCGTTGTCGGTGGTTGGACACTCCACTATTTATTTCTTTCCGTAGCGAGAGAATTACCCCAAGATAGTCAGCCTCAAGCTTATGCAGATTTGTTTGGCTCACTCTATCAGTCAGTCAGATTAAATATTTGGTGGCACAGTGTATTTATGGGCATAACTATCTTGATAGTTTTGCG
>JBFRWE010000250.1:0-12401 GCA_051439345.1 Xenococcaceae cyanobacterium | reverse complement strand
GTAATGAACCTCTAAATAAAGCCAGTCTGATTGTTATTATCGCGATCGATCTATTTATCTTAATTAACGTTTTTACAGGATTAGACGATATCAGCAGATGGCATATTAGCCCCAATCGAGCCTATCCTTGTCATTCCGAGTGGAAAAATTATCGTTCCCAAACTCAACCAGATAAAGATTATAGAATTATTGCTAGTTCCTTAAATAACAATTTAAGACCAACAAATCAAACTAGTTTTCATCGGCAATATCAACAACCCGCAAGAGAAAATTTAGGCACAGTTTCACAAATCTGTCTAAACTATGCAGATTACAAAGATAAATTTCGTAATCCTGAAAATATACAAATTCAACAAAATATCGACAGCCAACAACAACAGATTAGTCAGCTAGAAAAACTCAATCGCGATATTCGTACTCAATATGATTCAACCTTACTAGAACAAATTGCTGGTCAACCCAGAGAGCAATCTATTAATTTAGTGGAGGCAGCCAAAGCTAAACGAGAGTTAGCCCAAAACAATACCAAAATATCCCAACTAAAAGAGCAAATCGCTAACCTCAAAAAACAATTAATTACCAAAGAAGAAAGCGTTAACTTTATCGCCTTACTCAATAATCAAGGACAATTTAACACTATCGATCGACAATACGAAAAAGCATCTTTTTGGTATCCCAGTATTCAACTTGGTTTTCAAGCTCTATTTCTGTTACCTCTAATTGCTATTGGTTTAGCTATTCATAAATTTGCTCAGCAAAAAGGATATGGACTCATTGCCCTGATTAGTTGGCATTTGCTAGTTATCTTTTTCGTACCATTAGTGATTAAAATCTTTGAATTTTTACAAATCGGGGTAATATTTAAATTCATCTCCGATGTAATCACTACTCTTCTCGGTCAATTACTTTTCCTCGTTAGTTATGTTTATATCTTGGTCATACCTCTAGTGGGCTTTGGTATCATCAAGCTATTTCAAAAAATTATTTTTAATACTAAACTTCAAGCAGCCAACAGAATTCAACAATCCCGATGTCTCAAATGTGCCAAGAAAATTAGAACCTCAGATTCTTATTGCCCCCATTGTGGCTACTATCAGTATGTCGAATGTCAAAATTGCCACCAATCTACTTATAAACATCTACCTTACTGTAATCGCTGTGGACATGAGCAAAACGAAGCTTGATTACTAACCTTATCTAATTAATTAATTAAACCAAGACTTAGAGCAGTCCAAATAGTCCAGCCATCAACTAACCATAAAAACATGGTAAAAATAAACAGAATTAAATACATCCAAGGCTGAGACAGAGGGCGAACATCTGTAGTATCAATACCAGTTTTGGCTTCTACTATCTCTACCATTTTGGCAAAACCAGCCACTCGCATTGGCAGTAAATAAGCTTTTTCGGCTGAAGGAGTAATAAAGTAATAAACCAATCCTCCTTGCCCAGTAGTGCGCATTTTTAAATCCTTAATTTGCTCCCAAGCTAAAGACCAACCTTTACGAAAAAATTTTGGTACCCAATTAGGATAAGCTACTTGTATTTTTTCTTCATCTAAAATTACTCTTTCACTCAGGGCAGCATAAACAGCTAATGCCCCAAAAACAATTCCTATCCACAATAGCCAAGGTGGTACTGGCGCAGAAGAAACTTGTGCCAAAAAGGGGAGAGGGACGGTTAAAGCTATGTATAAACAAAGAAGAGTAATCCGAATTAGAGGAGATAAATTAAAAAAGATCGGGGTTTCTAATTTTGTTAAAGATTGATGTTTGTTTTGAATTTCCACAGTTTCCCAGTTTTCTTAATTCAACTTTATTTTATTTAACAGTATGTGATATTTATGACCTAAAACTTATGCTAGGTTGAAGTTACTAGGATGTTTCTAACCTAGGAGGAACCATGTTTTTAAAACATAAATTGAACGGGCAGTTAGTAGAAGTTCTTAGCCTAGATAGCATGTATGATCCCTGTCTTAAAGAAATTACAGGACGAATGCATGCAGGGGAAGAAATGCAAGATCCTGAAACTTTTATGAAGTCTGAGCTTATTTTTCCCTCTGGTGAATCTCTACCTATTTGTTGGCTAAATCCCCATTATCAGGAAGAGAGTTTTCATAAGAAATCAACGGCAGCCGTTGGCTAAACAATAAACTAGAAATTTGGAGTAAACAAAGTAATTGTAATACTTCTCGAATAAGCTCTTTGATCGCTCGAGAAGATTGCTAATCCCTAGACCTTTTGCATAACGTAAATAAATTGGCAAATTGGCAAGTTACTATAGTTAAGGTTTTTAGAGTTACTCAAAGCTATGTGGAATCAATTTCCACCTTGTCTACCTTATCTTCTTCGCCTTTCTTAACCGTTTATTAGGACTTATGCAAGAGGTCTACTACTAACTAGTACAGACAAGGCATGGCTTGTCTGTACCTACTCACTACTCCAAACAACCTCTTTTCCTTGTCCCCAAAAGCCATCATATTTGGTAACTCGGATATCTCCCAATACTTTTGTTTGACAGGCTAAACGTAGATCTCGCTCTTGAGAATGGGGAGGAAGAGATCGCCTTGCTTTGTCCTTCCAATTCGCCCTCGAAACCTCACCCTCGATCGCCACAGCACAAGTACCGCAACTGCCAATACCCCGACAGTTAATTATTTTTGCTTTGCCATTGTAAAGAGGGATATCGTGTTTTAATAGAACCCGGCGTAAATTAGCACCCGACTCACATTGTATGGTTTCTCCAAGAACTGTTATTGTAGGCATAAGTAATACTGAAAAAAGATATAGTTAACTCAACAGTTTCTTGTTAAATAACTTAGCATTTAGTTGGATGTTTCTGTTTGAATATATTTTTGAGTAATTTATGACTAACAAACGGAAAATTTGGTTCTATGACACTACCTTAAGAGATGGCTCTCAAAGAGAAGGGATCTCTCTTTCCTTAGAAGATAAATTGAGAATTGCCCACCAACTAGATGAGATAGGTATTCCTTTTATTGAGGGAGGATGGCCTGGAGCAAATCCAAAAGATGTCCAATTTTTCTGGAAACTCAAAGAAGAACCACTGCAACAAGCCGAAATTACTGCTTTTTGTTCTACTCGTCGCCCTCATAAAACTGCCTCAGAAGATAAAATGCTGCAAGCTATTTTAGCAGCGGGAACTCACTGGGTTACTATTTTTGGTAAGTCTTGGGATCTACATGTTACGGAAGGGCTAAAAACCAGTCTGGAAGAAAATCTAGCCATGATCGCCGATACTATTGAATATCTTCGGAGTCAGGGAAGAAAGGTAATTTATGATGCAGAGCATTGGTTTGATGGTTATAAAGCCAATCCTGATTATGCGCTGAAAACGCTTAAAACAGCTTGGGAAGCTGGTGCAGAGTGGTTGGTTTTTTGTGACACTAACGGAGGGACTCTTCCTCACGAAATTAGTCAAATTGTCCAAGACGTAATTCAAGCTTTTTCAGTCAGGGAAGATACACCCTCTTCTCTCCCTCAATTTGGTATTCATACCCACAATGATAGTGGTACTGCGGTAGCCAATGCGATCGCTTCAGTGAGAGAAGGTGTAACCATGGTACAGGGAACAATTAATGGTTATGGCGAACGGTGTGGTAATGCTAATATATGTACTCTTATTCCTAATTTACAACTAAAATTAGGTCACTCTTGCATCTCTGACCAACAAATTACTCAACTGACAAGAACAAGCCGCTTAATTAGCGAAATTGTCAATCTTGCTCCTGACGACCATGCACCTTTTATTGGTCGTTCTGCTTTTGCTCATAAAGGTGGAATTCACGTTTCGGCGGTAGAACGTAATCCTATCACTTACGAACATATTCAACCAGAATTAATTGGTAATCAACGGCGTATTGTCATTTCCGATCAATCTGGCTTAAGTAACGTTTTACACTATTCAGCTAAGTTTGGCATTCATCTGGATAAACGAGACCCTATTTGCCAGGAAATTTTAACCAAACTAAAGAGTTTAGAAAATCAAGGCTACCAATTTGAGGCTGCGGAAGCTAGTTTTGAATTGCTGATGCGATCGACTTTAGGACAAAGACTAAAAGCCTTTAAACTTAAGGGGTTTCAAGTTCACTGCGATCTTCTCCAGGGTGTTGATAATCCTAGTAGTGATGCTTTAGCTACAATAAAAGTAGAAGTTGATGGTAAGAATTTGCTAGAAGTTGCTGAAGGAAATGGACCTGTATCTGCTTTAGACCAAGCTTTACGGAAAGCTCTGGTCAAATTTTATCCAGAAATCGCTAATTTTTATCTAACAGATTACAAAGTTAGAATTTTGGATGGGGCAGCAGGGACTAGTGCCAAAACTAGAGTTTTAGTTGAATCTAGTAATGGGGAAGAACGCTGGTCTACTATAGGCGTTTCTAGTAATATTTTAGCTGCTTCTTATCAAGCAGTAGTAGAAGGTATTGAATATGGTCTGCTCTTACAATCTTCCGCGAAAACTAAAATTGTTGTCTCAAAGGTCAACGATCCAAGCGAAGATATATCAGCAACCATTAGATTAGAATCTTTGTAAAAGAACGGTTCTGCCTATTTTTTTTAGTATATTAGTATTATATGACTGCCCTTCCTCGAACAACCAAAAGTAGACTCCAAAAAATCCCCCAAGTGCCTAGTGTGTGGGAAGGAGACCGCCGTTCCTTAGCTAAGGTAGCTGCTAATCTAGAACCAGATATTGATGGTAATGGAGAATGTATTATCTGGGTAGATGGCTCAGAAGGTTGTGTACGGGCAATGGATATTGTTTCTCCAGATATGGGTTTAGAAGCAGTAGTAAGGACTCTACTGAGGGCGATCGAATCTCCTCATCATCCCGCTCAACCAGCCCGTCCCCAAAAAATTATTGTACGCGATCGCGAAATTCAATTTTTTTTACGAGGAGCATTACAAAATTTAGATATTGCGATCGAATATGTTAGCGATTTACCCCTAATCGACCAGTTATTTAGGGGTTTTTCAGCTATGGGCAACAGCAAACCCCCTTCCCTACCGCCAAACTATGATGAATCCCTTTATGCTACTGCTGAGGAATTGTGGGAGGATGCACCTTGGGAATGTTTAGCTGACCATGATATTCTGGAACTGCGAATTGATGGTTGGGATTGTAATCCAATTTATGTTTGTGTCATGGGAATGATGGCAAGCGAATATGGAGTGCTTTTATATCGTTCTCTCGACTCTCTCAAACAGTTTCGTTCTGTTGCTTTAAACGAAAAAGCAGTCGAACAATTAGAGCAAGCTTTTTTAGCTCAAGATTGCTGGTTTTTGAATTATGAATTACTCGAAGACGAAGCAGAAGAAGATTTAAATTGGCAAGAAGACGAAGAAGAGGAAATGACTCCTTTTTTTGGTAGCTTACATCCCTATGAAGGTATGCGTCCTTTTCTAGATGAAGAAGAAGCCAAAATAATCTTTGTTGCCTTACAGGCAATGTTGCATTTTTGTCGTCAGTATCAAGAAAAATTAATTGAAGATGAAATTGAAGCTATCACAGATCGGTATGATATTGCTCTTCCCAAGATCGGCAATGATAACCAAACCATATCTGTCCAAGTTTCGACACTGCCAGACCTAAGCAAAGAATTATTATCTTTAGGGGATATAAGAGATTTTGACGAGGATTTTGACCCCAAAGAAATTAGTATTCCGATTGAAGAAGACTTAATTCCTGATGGCTCGATTGTTACTTTAGGGAGTATACCTCACAATTTATTGGAAGAAATAAAACAACAAAAGAAAACTTACTATCAAGGATTAGATTCTTCTTGGCAAGGGAAAGACCTGCCTGTAATTATTATTCAAACTTCTCGCCCCAAAGCTAAAACTATTATCGAAACTATTAAAGATTCGGCAGGGTTAAAGTCAATTTGTTTCAATCCTGGCAACGATCCTTACACGGGAGAAAGCTATGATTTGGGGATGCTACAAACTGGAGATGGCAAACTACATATTTTTGCTGAATATCTCCATGATATCCCTCAACAAACTCAAGCAGTTGAGCAATGGTACAAACGTTGTCAGAAAACTAGAGGTTTGTGTGGATTAATCATCGCTATGGGTGTTACAGGGACTTCTCGGGGAAATCCTCAACCCAAAGATATGCTAGCTATCCTAGAAGCTAAATCTATTCAAGGAGAAGAATTGGGAATGGGTATTTTACAATTATTACCTCAGTTCGATTTTGAATAGAAAAATTAGGCTAAAACAGGAGAACAAGAGATCTAGCTGAGCAAAAGCTCTAAGAATTGTAATGAAGCTTGAGATTAAACTTCGTTTTTTATTATTCATAGCTTTAACCTTGTTTAGTTTTGTTATTGCTGTAGTTGGAATTAATCCTGTAGTTGCTAATACAACAGAAGTTACAGAAATTCTTGGCAACGAAAATCCCAGCTATGTTGAAGAACAAGGTAAGCAACTTTATACCATAAACAACTTTACTGAGGCGATCGCCCGATGGCAACAAGCAGCTAAAATTTATGCCGAACAGAACAATATCCTTGGTCAAGCTAGAGTAATTACTAATTTAGCTCTTGCCTATCAACAAATAGGTAATTTTGAACAGGCAAGAGCAAACATTAATCAGAGTCTTAGTCTTCTTCATAGTCAAACTGCACCCCAGAAAACCAATGCTTACTTTCAAGTTTTGGCACAAACTTTAAATAATCAGGGAATTTTGCAATTAGCTCAAGGAGAAGAGCAACAAGCCTCGATGACTTGGCAGAATGCCACAGAAATTTATCAACAAATAGGAGATCGAACAGGAGTTATCCGCTCATCAATCAATTTGGTTAGTGCCTTGAGGAGTTTGGGCATGTATAGTCATGCTTACAAAGTTCTCGCTCCAGTTGAACAAGATTTACAGCAGCAACCAGACTCTTTATTAAAAGCAGCAGCATTGAGAAGCTATGGTGATATTTTACGGTTGATGGGGGAACTCCAACAAGCACAGCATACTTTAACTCAAAGTTTAGTAATTGCTGAGAAATTAGATTCACCACAAGACCAAGTTAAAACCCTTTTTGTTTTGGGCAATAACTGGCAAGCCAATAAAAACGATCGTCAAGCCCTAAAATATTATCAGCAAGCAGCGACTATTTGTCAGCAAGAGCCAACTTGTGCAGTAGGAGATTTACCACGTCAAGTTAATTTAGCTATCTTCAAATGCTTTTTAGAGACAGAAAATTGGCAACAGGCAGAAAAATTATTACCCACACTAAAATCTAGTCTGACTAATCTACCTCCTAATCGCACTAATATTTATCAACAAATTATTTTTGCCCATAGTCTAATCAAACTCCAACAAAAATTACCCCAAGAGCAATTTAAACAACCAAAAAGGATTTCATGGCAGCAAATCGAGTCTATTTTAGCTGATGCTGGGCAAAAAGCAGAAATTACAGCGAATAAGAGAGCTAAAACTTATATTTTAGGTTTACAAGGTCAAGTTTATGAACAACAGCAACAATGGTCAAAAGCTAAAAAACTAACCGAACAAGCCCTTTTGTTAGCTCAAACTATTGATGCGCCAGAGATAAGCTATTTATGGCAATGGCAACTAGGTAGAATTTGTCAGGCACAAGGAAATTCCTCCCAAGCGATCGCTTTTTACACAGAAGCAGTCAATATTCTCCAATCTCTTAGTCAAGATTTAACCGCCATTAATGTCGATCTTCAATATTCTTTCCGCGACAGTGTAGAGCCAGTATATCGAGAATTAGTTAGTTTGCTTTTAAAGTCTGATTCTCTCGGTAATATTAGTCAAGAAAATTTAACCCAGGCTAGAGATGTCATTGAATCTTTACAACTAGCCGAACTACATAATTTTTTCCAGGAAGCTTGTTTAGAGGCGAAACCTATTAACATAGAAGGTATCGATCGACAGGCAGCAGTAATCTATCCCATCATTTTGCGCGATCGTTTAGAAGTTATTGTCAGTATTCCGCAAAAAACCCTTATTCATTACTCCACAGCTATTACTCAACCAGAATTAGAAGCTGTTATTGAGCAATTTACTCAAACTATAGTTATCCGTAGTCGTCGTCAGTTTTATTCCTCTGCTGAAAAACTTTACGATTGGTTAATTAGTCCTGTGCTAAAAGATTTACAAGAGAATAACATTAACACAATCATCTTTGTTCCCGATGGTAGTTTGCGTAATATTCCTCTAGCAGCTTTATACGATGGCAAACATTATTTAATTGAACAATATCGCCTTGCTCTAACCCCAGGATTGCAGTTATTAGCCCCTCGCTCCTTAGAACAGATAGAATTAAAAACTCTAGCGTTAGGAATAACTCAACAACGGGAAACATTTCCTCCTTTATATTATGTCGAGCGAGAATTAGCCAAAATTGAAGAAAAAACAACTAGTACAATTTTGTTAGACGAGAAATTTACCCTCAAAGCTTTAGAAAAACAAATTGAACTTTCTAGATTTCCGATTGTACATATTGCTACCCATGGTCAATTTAGTTCTACTCTAGATCGGACTTTTCTCTTAGCTTGGGACAGCCGTATCAATATAAATAAGTTAGATAGAATTTTGCGGACAGGAAATATTAGTCAAACACAAGCGATCGAACTTTTAGTCCTTAGTGCTTGTGAAACGGCAACAGGAGATAATAGGGCAGCTTTAGGATTAGCAGGAATGGCAGTTAGAGCAGGTGCTAGAAGTACTGTCGCTACTTTATGGGCAGTTAACGATCGATCTACTGCTCAGTTAATGAGTAAGTTTTATCAAGAGTTGACTAGAAAAAATATCACTAAAGCAGAAGCCATCCGACAAGCTCAACTAACACTACTCCAAACTAAGGAATACAAACATCCATTTTATTGGGCTGCTTATGTCTTGTTGGGTAACTGGCTTTAGTTTAAATCTAAGGTTAGGACAGATAAACCTTGTAAGGGCGATTCGCGAATCGCCCTTACACTCGATCGGCTTTATATTAGACCTGTCTTGAAAATAGATAATTGAGTTAAGCTCAAAAACTTAGAGCTAAAACTAACCAGCAGCTACAGGTTGAGTAATCCCTACTAATCTCTCACTTAACTTCCATAGTTTTTTTGCTTTATTTTCATCCAAGGCTTCGTTAGAAACTTCTTGGACAAAAGATTGACGACCTTCTTGTTGTCTATTACCCCAGCTAAAGTAAGCACCAGATTCCTTATACTTATCATCAGCCACAACTTGAGCAACTCGATCGCCTGCTAATTCTTGAGAGACATAACCTCCTGTAATATTTTTTTGGAAGAGAGGGAAGATTTTGCGGAATAGGGGGTAGTGGTTACGGAATAAAGGAGTATCGGCAACGCAACCAGGATATAAGGAAGTGAATATAATTCCTGTAGTATCATGATAACGTCGGTGCAATTCTCTCATAGTTAGAACATTGCAAAGTTTGCTATCCTTATAAGCCTTGCCTGGTTTAAATTTTTTCCCATCGATCATAGTAATGGGTGCTTTGAAACCTGCTTCCATACCTTCGAGGTTGCCCAAGTCTGGAGGGGCAGGAATGGGAATTTTACCCCCTAATTCTTTCGGGTTAGCTGTTACCGTACCTAAGATAACTAATCTCTTGTCAGCAGAAGGAGATTTCATTAAGTCTGGCAGCATTAAGTGACACAGGAGAAAATGCCCCAGGTGATTAGTAGCAACACTCAATTCATAGCCATCTGCACTACGCATTGGTTCTTTGAGCAGGGGTAAATATACTGCTGCATTACAGACTAACGCATCGGCATATCTACCAGTAGCACGAAAATCTTGGACGAATTGACGTACGCTATCTAAAGAGGCTAGATCTAGTTTAATGATGCTGTAACTATCTTGAGGAATATTTACTTCTTTGGCTGCGTTGGCTGTTTTTTCTAAGTTACGACAAGCCATAACAACGTGCCAACCTCTATTAGCTAGAGATTTAGCAGCATATAGACCAACTCCTGAAGATGCACCTGTGACGATAACGGTTTTTTGATATGCACTCATTGCGATCGCTCTTTTTTATAACTTTATGATTCTTATTTTTTAGAATCTCATAGAAAGGTAAACACTTATCCAAATTAGATACTTGTTGTTATATAAAGCAATGTAAGTTAGCAAAATAGTAGAGAGATATTTATGGCTCGGTATAAATTTTATACTGCTGATGTATTTACAGAAGAGATGTTTGGGGGTAATCAGTTAGCTGTATTTCCTGATGCCCAAGGATTAAACCAAGAGTTAATGCAGAAAATAGCGAAAGAATTTAATCTTTCTGAAACTGCTTTTGTTTTTCCTCCTGACAACTCTAGTAACACGAAAAAATTAAGAATTTTTACTCCTGCGGTGGAACTTCCCTTTGCAGGACATCCTACTGTGGGGACGGCTTATGTACTGGCTTCGATCAGGGCAATTCCTCTAGAACAGACTCAGACAGACGTTATCTTTGAAGAGGGTGTCGGGTTTGTCCCTGTTTCTATCTATGCTCAAGCAGGTAAACCTGTATCTACCTATCTTACTGCTGCCAAACTACCTGAATTTGGCGATAATCTGATATCATCTGATATTGTTGCCCGTATTTTGTCTTTAGAAGAAAAAGATTTACTTTTAGCAGAATGGAGTCCCCAAGCAGCATCTTGTGGTGTACCTTTTCTGTTTATACCAGTACGAGATCGCGATGCCTTAGCTAGAGCTTCTCTCAACCGTGAGTCTTGGCAGAAGCATCTTAAATCTTCCTGGTCTCCTGATGTTTATCTATTTTGTCTCGATCCCGAACAAGAAGACTCAGATATCCGTTCCCGTATGTTTGCCCCCTCTATGGGTATAGAAGAAGACCCTGCCACTGGGGCTGCTGCTTCAGCATTGGCTGGTTATCTGGGGGTAAGAAATTCTACTACAGACGGAATAGTTAAATGGCAAGTAGAGCAAGGCTTTGAGATGGGTAGACCCAGTATTTTGCAAGTAGAAGCAGAGAAAGTTAATGGTCAAATAGTTAAAGTCCGCGTAGGTGGGCGATCGATTATGGTGAGTGAAGGGGTTATTAATATTCCTTAATTCAACCTACATTTATTGGAATCAAAACATTAATAATCAATCAAATTCTCGATCGAAAAATTCTCTCTCTATCACTAGAGGACTTTCTGTAAATCCGCGATTAATATAATCTATTAAGATTGCCGATTTGATGCCTTTTAGAAAGATACTTTCTTTTACTTCTGTGTATCGATCTCTTTGTAGTTGATAGAATTTTAACTCTCTATTTTGCCAAATCCAAACCTCTTTAACTTTGAGATATTTATATTTAGTTAAATCATCGATACTCCCACTCGTAAAATTAACCTCTACTGCCAAATCTGGACTATCTTTATCTACACCAAAAGCATAAGCTGTATCGGGTTCTTTTCCTTCTTTGTTTTCTTCTTTGAGTCGAGTACTACCAAAAGGAAAATAAATAAGATCAAATCTCTTACAATAACTAAGAATTATGTCAGCAATCATTTGAGCAATTCTTTCATGATTCCTTCCTGGCGACATAATAGTTATTTGGCTATTAAGATAAGAAATTAAATAATGATTGTATTCTGGAGTGTCTAGTTTTTCATAATCTTCCCAACTTGCTCCAGTTAAGATTAGTAACTGGTCTTCTTGAGCAAATTTGCTCGAATTGATAAGAGGGTTTGTGCTGATTAACATGAGTGTATTAAAATTATAATAATCTTGATAAATTAATTTGTATTATGATGAATGAATCTAATTATTACAAAATAAAGTCTCAAAATAATTGTAAAAGAGGAACAGCCATTTATTCCTACTTTTTCCACTGGCTATAGGGAACTTTAGCTAAATTAGCGTTGTAGTATTTAGGGTCGGTTACTTCTCGATCGATCCAGTCTGGTAAAGTTATTGCTTGATTCTCTGTTTGTAATTCTACTTCGGCAATAATTAATCCTTCATTTTCTCCCATAAATTCATCTACTTCCCACACCAAATCTCCTTGAGGGATTTTGTATCTTGTTTTCTCAATCAAAGGATAACTACAAAGATTATCTAACATTTCTTGGGCATCTTGTAGCGGGATAGGATATTCAAATTCCAACCGAGAATGACCTACTGTTTTCCCTTTAATAGTTAAATAGCCAGTATCACCAATAATACGTACTCTGACAGTTTGTTTACCTGAAGTGGGAATATAACCTTGACGATACAATACTCCCTCACCGAGAGATCGCCATTTATCCCCTTTGACTAGAAATTTTCGTTCTATCTCTGTTCCCATAACTGTGAATAATTGAGCCTGCTATTAGATTAAATCAAAAATTTTCGATACTTCAATAAAATAGTCTCAGTAAATGGACAAGTGCGATCGCCACGTTATGAAATAAACA
>JBFRWE010000249.1:0-8110 GCA_051439345.1 Xenococcaceae cyanobacterium | reverse complement strand
AGCTATAACCTAAAAGACATACAAACAATAATTGCATTTCTAAAAGAGCAACAAACCTTTAACTTTCCTACTTTAGACAATGGCAATGGTTTATTTTCTGCTTCCGAGGTAAGCTCTGATAATTCATCCGAGGTAAGCTGTGATAATTCATATACTGGGTACTCTAATGTTTGGGTAAGGGACAACATTTACCTGGCTTATACTCATTACCTGATCGATCAGACTGACATAGCTATAAATAACGCTCAATCTTTAGCTGCTTATTTTCAAAAGTTCAAGTGGCGTTTTGAAAATATTATTGAGGGTAGAGTCAATCCCAACAATGTGATGGAACGTCCTCACATCAGATTTAATGGACATACTTTGTCAGAAATCGATCAGGAGTGGGAACATGCACAAAATGATGCTTTAGGTTATTTCCTGTGGTTTTACTGTCTATTAGCCAGAGAAAAATCGATCGAACTTCAACCAGAACACTTAGAAATTCTCGCGCTTTTCCCTTTTTACTTTCAAGCTATTCAGTATTGGCAGGACGAAGATAGTGGTCATTGGGAAGAGGAGAGAAAAATATCCGCTTCTAGTATTGGAGTAGTAGTGGCAGGACTTAAATCACTTAAGCTGTTACTGGCAGATATCCAGCTAGCTACACACTGTAAATATAAAGATAAACTAGTTACTAGGGAATTTTTGGATGAGTTAATTAGTGAGGGAACAGTAGCACTCAATAATATTCTTCCAGCAGAATGTATGCAAACAATTCCTAAAAATAGACAATATGATGCTGCCTTACTATTTTTGATTTATCCTCTACAAGTTGTCGAAGAAGAAATGTCAGAGCAAATTCTCAGCAATGTAATTGACAATTTACAAGGGGATTATGGCATCCGAAGATATCTATGGGATTCCTTTTGGTGTAGAGATTACAAAGATTTACCAAAAGAAATACGTACCAGTATTTCTAGTGAAAGAGAACAATGGTTGCAAGAACATGATAGAGAGTTAAAGCAAGGCGAAGAAGCTCAATGGTGTATTTTTGACCCGATTATTTCTACCATTTTTGGACTCAAATTTCAAAAAACTCGCCAAGAAGAATATCTTCAACAACAAGTAAAGTATCTAAATCGCTCTCTTGGACAACTCACAGGCAAAGACTGTGCATTGGGAGAGTTTAAATGTCCAGAACTATATTACTTACAAAGTGGTCAATACACACCCAATGACGCTACACCTCTTCTTTGGACACAAGCTAATTTAAGAGTAGCTTTGAAAGTTATGGAAGATAGTTTAGGTTAAAGGGGCAAAAAAGGGATACTTCCCTGGCGTAAAACAACCCAACTCTTATCAGTCCACTTAACTACAGTAGAAGGCTTTCCACTAGGACTGATTTTTAGGGGTAACATTTTTTCTGCCAAAACAAATACTTCAGGAAAAGCTGTAGCAATGGCTTCCATCTCAGTTAAAGGTGCTTCTCCAGAATAATTAGCACTAGTAGTGGCTAAAGCTCCAGTTTGACTTAGAATGTCTAAAGCAATAGAACAATCAGGCACTCGAATACCAATTGTTGTAGGATCGGTAGGGTTGACTGGTTGGGGAACTTGAGATGAAGCAGGTAAAACAAAAGTAATAGCTCCTGGCCAATATTGGTTAGCTGTCTGTTGCCATAACTCTATTTCCCGTTCCGTTCCCTTTACATAGGGTAATAATTCTTTCATGCATGCTGCCATGAGAATTAATGGTTTAGTAGCAGGACGCTTTTTGATAGTAAAGATTTTTTGAGCAAACTCTGGCTTAATTGCCAATGCAGGGACCGTATCGGTAGGAAAACTGATAACCTCACCAGCGATCGCTTCAGCAATAAGTTGAGCAAAGGAAACTTTAGGCATGGATCTTGTCTGTGGTAGTTAATTATTCTACCCACCTACTTATCTTGGTGTAATCTTAAGTCTAAGGCATTTTCTTTCTGTACTATTGTTTTCGCTTTTATGCATTTGCTGAGGACAAACCCTCAAACTCTGTTTTAGAGATCGTTTAAATTCAGGAATATCTGAGTAATTGTTTACTTTTACACAGAGTCGAATTGTTGAGTTTGCAGATTGAGAACTTTTCTTTTGTAGAGGTCTAACAAACCCAAATAGAAATTTTTTGCTGGTCATTGGAAATATTCTCCTTGGTGAAAAAAGTTGAATATAGCAATCAGGAATGATTCATGAAAAAAAATTGTCGTCCGAAGCACCTTGCTCAGAAATGATTTACGGATGACTTCACTTGGCAAATAACTGCTGGGATACGTCTCGAAATGCCTTGAATTCCAAAGCATTTCCACTAGGATCGAGGAGAAACATGGTTGCCTGCTCACCAATCTGACCCTGAAAACGAATTTGAGGCTCAATGATAAAATCAATCTTCGCGGACTGTAACTTAATCGAGATTTTCTTCCAGGTATCCATGTCAAGAACTACTCCAAAGTGAGGCATGGGGACTTTCTGACTATCTACTAAAGAGAAAAATCGCTCTGAGGAAATTCTCTTTGGATTTGTGGTCAGATGACAGACAAGTTGATGTCCGAAGAAGTTAAAATCGACCCATGATTCAGAGCTTCTTCCTTCTTCACATCCGAGTAGTCCACTGTAAAAACTCCTCGCTTCGTCTAGATCTTGAACTTCGATCGCTAAATGAAATGGTGGTTGGGTAATCATGAGAATATAGCAATCCTATTAGATTGAACTTTGGATAAAAACAAAGTTTTTTTGACTAGGGACAAAATTACTTTTTTTCCCTAATCCCAGTTTTAAATCATTATGGTTAGTACGAACCAATCAATATTTGTTTATGCAAATCAATGATTGCTAACCACACTAATGTATTAATCTGCCTGTGCATTGAATTTACTGGTTAAGATTGAGCAGAGGAAGAAGAAAAAAATAGTAATTTTACTGTTGATATTTAGATTGATTTTTTCAACTTAATTGTTCATAAACTAAGAGGAAATCGGGAATAACTAGAGAAGAACAATATCAAAAAAAATAAATATAGTGCTTCTTATCTGAGAGAGATAAACTTACATCAGTAATTAGCAATTAATATAGATTATGTTTACTTTACAATTAATTGTATTTTTTTTGCTAAATCAATATATATTTCAGGTCAAGTATCTTTTTGTTGATAAATAGAAGGAGTTGTTTTTTTGAACTATATAGCTTAAATTAAGCTAGTATATTTTTTACATAAAGTATCTAGACGTTAATATTTTAGGCAAATTATATTGATTGGTATCAGTTTTATTACTGAGAAATATTGATTAATATCTAATATGTATAATGATTGCTTTAAATAAAATTGGGATTACTTTAACTATTTTTACTATTTTAGAAAGTACTACTTCTCTTCCTTCTATCGCAGCAGAATTTCGTTCGATCGATGGTGCAAATAATAATTTAAAACAATTAGATTGGGGCAAAAGCGATACTTCTCTTATTCGCCTTACTTCTCCTGACTATGATGATGGATTATACCTACTAAAAAATACAGGAAGTAATGGTAATTATCTCTCTAGTCCTCGTCAAATTAGTAATGCTATTTCTGCTCAGTCTAAATCAGTAAAAAATAAGGTAGAAGCTAGTGACTGGCTATGGCAATGGGGTCAATTTCTCGATCACGATTTAAGTTTAACTGAGATTGGTCATACAGAAAAATTCAATATTTCTATACCTAAAGGCGATAAATTTTTCGATCCTTTTAATACTGGAACTGCTACTATGGGTTTTCATAGATCTTCTTCTTTTGGTGTAGATAGTAATGGAGTTAGACAGCAGCATAATGATATTACTACTTATATTGATGCTTCCAATGTTTATGGCTCAGATGAAAAACAAGCTAAAGCTTTAAGAACTCTAGATGGAACAGGTAAATTAAAAACTTCTCACAGTAATAATGGAGATGTATTACTCCCTAAAAATAGACAAGGATTTTTTGTTGCTGGTGATGAGAGAGCGAATGAACAAGTTGGTTTGACTGCTGCCCATACTCTTTTTGTCAGAGAACATAATCGTTTAGCCGAACAAATTAGCGCAAAATTAGCAGCAAAAACACCAGAATTAGTAAAGAAATTTCATCAATCTGGATTAGAGCAAGATGATTTTATTTATGAAACAACAAGAAAAATTGTTGGTGCGAAGATTCAAGCTATTACCTACAATGAATTTTTACCAATTTTATTAGGAGATTTTTCTCCTAATCCTGATAGTTTAACTTATGATTCTAGTATTAATCCTAGTATTAGTAATGAGTTTTCTACTGCTGCTTTTCGTGTAGGACATACTTTACTATCCTCAAAAATTCAATTGGCTAATGATTATGGCTCTCAGGGTAGTATAAATTTAAAAAATGCTTTCTTTAATCCTTATTTTATTCAAGAAAATGGGATTGATTATTTACTATTAGGTCTAGCTAGTCAAGAAGCACAAGCAGTAGATACTTTATTAATAGATAATGTGCGTAATTTTCTATTTGGTATTCCTGGTGGTGGTGGTTTTGATTTAGCTTCCCTGAATATTCAAAGAGGAAGAGATCATGGTCTTGGTGGTCTAAATCATGTTCGCAGAGAATTAGGTTTAGAAGCTTATGTAGACTTTGTCTCTCTTACTGGTGGAGATACTCAACTAGCTAAGGCTTTAAGTAATGTTTATGACTCAGTAGAGGATGTCGATCTTTGGGTTGGTGGACTAGCTGAAGTTGAGATTAATGGCGGTTTAGTTGGTGAAACTTTTAGTACGATTATTAGGGATCAGTTTACTAGATTAGCTGCGGGCGATCGCTTCTTTTTTGCTCACGATCTTCATTTAAACTCTTTAGAAAATATATTTGCTCTAGATTTAGCTAATACCAAGCTTTCTAATATAATTCGTCAAAATTCTAGTATAACCACTATTCAAGATCATGCTTTCTTAGTGGAAAAAACTAGAAGCACTCCTGAACCTTCGGGGTTAATATCTTTGTTGGGATTAGGAATATTATTAACTGGTTCACAATTAATAACAGCAAAAAATTAAAGCTATAGCCGTGGATTTTCACCTGCGCTCTTTTTCTCAAACTTAAATAACTCAAAAAATTGAACAATTTTACTATAATTTTTCAATCATTACCGTTACTATAGGTAGTTAAACCTATAGTAATTTGTCTATAGCTACTGAGTTGTATTATAGTCGCCCGATCGACTATTATAAGGATTGTCTAAAATGCAATTTCATTGAGGAAATTATCAATTATAAATTTTACTCAATGAAATAATCATTATCGACTTAATAATATCAAGTTATCTGTAGATTCAAGTAGTTTAGATGGTTGTGTTTATTGGTAGTAAGGATATCAGAAAAAAAGCTGCCCTAGCTAAATTAATGCGTTTTCTACTACACATATTACCGATCGACTATTTTTGTATTTAGTACTTGTATTTTTAGATGCTGCCAATTTGTAAGCCAAGATTTTATGAATAATAATTCGATGATAGCAAGAAGAAAATTACTTAAGTTTGGTGCAGTTGCTTTAGGTACTGGAGTAGTAAGTCAAGTAATAGATTCTTCAACGAAAAAAGCTACCGCTAAAGAAACACTTATTGATCTAGAACAACTCGAGCGAAATTCGACTCCAGATCAGGTTTTAGAAGCATTAATAGCAGGAAATAAGCGATTTGTTGAAAATAGACCAGAAGCTCCTAATCAAAACTACATACGCTTAAAAGAAGTTTCTACAGGTCAAAAACCTTTAGTTTCTATTCTTAGTTGTGCCGACTCAAGAGTTCCTATCGAAATTATATTCGATCGAGGCATAGGAGATTTATTTGTTGTTCGTGATGCTGGTAATATTGCTACCCCTGAAGAAATAGGTAGTTTAGAGTATGGTACAGCCATTTTAGGCTCGAAAGTCTTAATGGTAATCGGTCATGAAAAATGTGGTGCTGTTAAAGCTGCTTTAGAAGGTAAACCACTGCCAGGACAAATCGGTAGTATTGTAGCAGCAATTCAACCAGCGATCGACAGAACTAACAAAAATGACTCGGAAGAATTTTACATCGAGACAATTAAACAAAATGTCATGCTACAAGTTAAAAATCTTTATGCTTCACCCTTGCTTTACGAGTTAGTTGAAGCAGGTAAACTAAAAATTGTGGGAGCTTATTATAGTTTGACAACTGGAGAAGTTACTATTCTTAGCTAACTAAAAAAACAGTTATTTTTCTTAGGCAGCAGGGAACAGGCAATAGGCAACAGTGTCTTTCTATTCCCTCTTCCCTATCCTCTTTAATTCCGTCTTGTTCAAGGACTATCTTCAGAAAAATTAGACATGGGCGTCTTGTCCCCTGTTTCGTCGATTACTTCGAGATCAACTGTGTTGATCTGAAGAATACCTTCACCAGAATAACGTTCTGGATGAGCTAAGATTTCTGCTTCTCTTTCCATTTTACGCCTTCCTTCTTCAAAGAATCTGTCGGCTGCTGTTGGCGTAAACAAGTCATTAGAGTTAAAACCTCTCAATAATTGATTGACATTAGGTCCACTATTTTGCGCTAAAGTAGTACCCATCGCACCAACAATGACCAAGGCGATCGCGGTTGCCAAAGAGGTGTAGAAAAGAGAAACAAAATGAGTATTAGTTTTCATATTGCCCCCCAGTATAATAAAATGACCCTTCTACTTCTATTATAGGAACAAGGAGAAAGATTATGCGATCCGCGTAGTGCCAGGCTTCGCCCGATCGCTTTAGTTGCTATAATTCAGAGTCTATAGTTAATAGAAAAATGAATTCCATTTTCTTGTAGAGTGTCGGGGTCAGAATCTATATTAACTAGAGGAATTCCCCAATCTATTCTGGCATCTAAAGCATCTAGTCCTAGACTAAATTGAGAACGCACAGCCAATAAATCTGTTGGGTTACGTTGGACAAATTCTTGAAAGAAGCGAATTGCAGATATAGTTGCTTCTCCTCTAGTATCTTCATTAGGAGCAAAAGGAAAATTTTCTCCTAAGAGTTCTGTTTGACTATCCTGATAAGAGAAGGTCAACCCAAAAGCAAGTTCTTGGGTAGGCTTGAGGACTAGGTTTCCTTTCTGGTAACTCTCTAGGTAGATAAGTATACTGAGAGCTTGAGGATAAGAACTGTCAACTCAAACTTGGAAAATTGGTATGATAACCTGAAAAATTCCCAAATCCTTATTTAATTTTTTGCCTAATAAAGCTGAGTAATTGATTAAACTGTTTCTTCAATACATCCATATCTTTTTCCATTCTCACCACTTTTGCCTTCAAAGATTCAATTTCCGCTACCATTACTGATGTATCTGCACCAGAAGCAGTAACATCTGATGTTGAAGAAGAATCTGCTACCGATTGTGGTAGTTTCTTCGATTTCATCATTGCTTCGCGGATTGCTTCTACTAACTGCTTTTGATCGAAAGGCTTTTCGACAAAAGCAAAATATTCAAACGGTTCAGTTAGTTTATCTGTTACCTCTTCTTTACGTCCAGACATAAGAACTAAAGGAATAGTTCTCAGCTTATGCTGTTTTTGAATTTCTTGATATACTTCCCAGCCACTCATCTTAGGTAACAAAAAATCCAACATAATTAAGTTAGGATTTTCTGAACAGATTAAGTTAAATCCCTGTAGACCATCTTTGGCTTCAATAACTTCAAAGTTACCGGCAGGTAACATATCTTTGACCCGCATTCTAATGACTTTACTATCATCAATAACCAAAATTTTATGAGTTGGCACAACTAACTCCTTAGCGATTACTCCTATTTATCAGGAAATTTACTAAAATTATTCAAATCCATAGTATGGTTGATATTTATAGAGTTCCCTGAAATAAACCAAAAATAACAAGAGTAAGAAGCAAAATTTGTTTTCTTTTTCTACGTCTTTCTAATCAGAATCGATCGACCCAAAATTTAAATGCATTCACCAAAATCCGACTGGCGTAAAGAAATTACCACTCTTCCTCCTTGGCTAAGAGGTTCTATTGGTAAGGCTAGCGAAATCTCTACGGTCCAAAAAATTATCAAACAGCGAGGCATTCACACGATTTGTGAAGAAGGTAGATGTCCCAATCGAGG
>JBFRWE010000248.1:0-3014 GCA_051439345.1 Xenococcaceae cyanobacterium | reverse complement strand
AGTGAATTCCGAAACAAGCTAAGAAAAAAGTCATAATAAACAAAAATACTCAAAAAAAGAAAAACTGATGGGAATTGACAAAAGAGAGTATCAGCAACGCCGAGAAAAGTTAATGACAAAAGTTGGTAATGGGACGGCTATTTTTCGCAGCGCACCTATGGCGGTCATGCACAACGATGTTGAATATGTGTATCGTCAAGATAGTGATTTTTATTATCTAACGGGATTTAACGAACCAGAAGCCGTTGCCGTATTTGCTCCCCATCATGAAGAACATCGTTATGTCTTGTTTGTACAACCAAAAGACCCCAAAAAAGAAACTTGGACTGGTTATCGCTGTGGTGTCGATGCAGCTAAAGAAATCTATGGTGCAGATGAAGCCTATGCTATAGAAGAGTTAGATGAAAAACTACCCCAGTATTTAATGAATGCCGATCGCATTTATTATCATTTAGGGCGCGATCGCCATTTTAATGATACGATCGTATCTCATTGGCAAAGATTAATGGCAGGATATCAAAAAAGGGGTACTGTACCTTTAGCCATAGAAGATACTAGACCGATCACTTTTCCGATGCGGTTGCTGAAAAGTACCGCAGAAATAGCCATGATGCGAAAAGCGACAGAGATATCCGCTTTAGCTCATAACCGCGCTTTTGAATTTGCCCAACCTGGAGTATATGAATATCAGGTACAAGCAGAAATTGAGCATACATTCCGCCAAGAGGGGGGTATGGGGCCTGCCTATCCCTCCATTGTAGCTTCTGGTGCCAATGCTTGTGTTCTCCACTACATCGAGAACGATCACGCTATGGAAGATAATGAATTATTGCTTATTGATGCTGGGTGTTCTTATGGTTATTATAACGGCGATATTACCCGTACATTTCCTGTGGGCGGTAAATTTACCTCCGAACAAAAAATCTTGTATGAATTAGTTTTAGAAGCGCAACTAAAAGCGATCGCCGAAGTACAGCCAGGAAAACCCTACAACGAGTTCCATGATATGGCAGTGTGTGTTTTAGTGCAAGGATTAATCGATTTAGGATTACTTAAAGGGGATTTAGAAGAAATCATTAAAGAAGAAAAATATAAACCTTTTTATATGCACCGTACTGGACATTGGTTAGGTTTAGATGTCCATGATGTGGGAGTTTATAAGCATAATGAAGAAACTTGGCAAATTCTGCAACCAGGTCATATACTCACTGTAGAACCAGGAATTTATATTTCTCCCCATATTCAACCCGCTGAGGGACAACCAGAAATCCCTGACTGCTGGAAAGGTATTGGTATTCGTATTGAGGATGATGTTTTAGTTACTGAGGATGGACATGATATCTTGACTGCGGATGTGCCTAAGTCAGTAGAAGAGATGGAGAAAAGCTAAATTATTTTGACAGTGGACAATTGGTAATTGACAATTTCAATGTTTATGTTCGTTGTTTTCAACTGTAGCTAGTTGCTCTTGATGTCTATTAAATTTTTCGGACACGATCATACCTCCAATAACAATTAGGCTAGCGAAAGTAAAATCCATTGCGCTCGTGTGTTTTGAGATAAATCCTTGAGCCGAATTTTTGCTACTGTGGTCTTTTCCCTGAGAATCTGCTGCTAGTGAAGATTTTATTTCAGTATGAATTTCATTAATACGATCACTAGCATAGTTATTAACCTCTTTAGCATTAGCAGATAGTGCAGTAAAGGTTGATAAACTTATGGTTAATGCTGTGTTGAGTAAAAAAGATTTATTCAGCTTCATGTTGTCTTTTTTCTGGGTTTTGTTTTAGTTAACCGAGAAAAAGTGGCAAAATCGAAACATTTTTCAGTAAGCTACAATATGTAAATATATATATAAATTTATATATATTTATTTTGACAAGTAATCAAAGAAAATCTCAATAAATTATCAATGATTAATAACGAATACGGGGATCGATATAGGCATTAACTAAATCAATTAATATGCTAGCGATCGTTACGATTATGCCAAAAAAGACCATGATTCCCTGTACTGTGGGGTAATCGCGTAGAGAAATAGCCTCATATAAACGATTACCCAATCCAGGCCAAGAAAAAGTAACTTCTGTTAATACTGCACCACCTAACAAGGCAGCAAAAGTTAATCCTAAAACGGTAATTACTGGTATCAGGGCATTTTTGAAAGCATGAGAGATAATAATAGTTTTTTCAGGGATTCCTCTAGCTCTGGCTGCTTCTACATAATCTGCTTGTAAAGTTTGCTTGAGATTAACCCGAACAATTCGCTCAAAAATACCACTCAACAGAACACCCAAAGTAATACTAGGTAGAGCTAGATAATACAAAGCCGTAAAAAATAGACCGAAATTACCTGTTAGTAGACTATCAAGGGTGTATAAGCCAGTCAAACTAGGAGGTGGAGAAGTACTAATCGGAAAACGAGTCCCCAAGGGAAACCAGCCTAGCTGCACGGAAAAAATTAACTGCAAAACCATACCTACCCAAAATAGGGGTAGAGAATAAGTGATAATACCAAATAGTCTTCCCCCTACATCAAACCAAGTGCCAGGCAAAGAAGCAGAAACTATCCCCACACTAACACCAATAATTACGGCTACTGCCATACTAAAAAAAGACAATTCTACCGTGGCAGGGAAATATTGCTGAATTACATCCCACACTGGTAAACCACGACTGGTAAGGGAACTACCTAAATTGAAATGGAGTAAATCTTTTAAATAATTAAAATATTGCAACCAAAGAGGATCGTTCAAACCCAACTGTTCTCTAAGTGCTACCTTAGCAGCTTCAGGAGCACGAATTCCCAAAATAGCATCGGCAGGATCTCCTGGTGTAGCTCTTAAAAGTAAAAATACTAAGGTGGTGATTGTCCACAACATCAAAGGAGCTAGTAACAAACGAGCAAAAATATAATACTGTAAAGCTTTAGAACGAGACATTTCAGTTATTAGCGATCGGTTACTAGTATTTATACACTAAAGCTAAATACTCGCTACTTACTACTAACTACT
>JBFRWE010000247.1:0-3180 GCA_051439345.1 Xenococcaceae cyanobacterium | reverse complement strand
GAGAAGAAATTGACGCACAACAAGGGTTAGTTGCTGCTGCACAAGCTGCGGTAAAACAAGCAGAGTTAGGAATGCAGCGTACCGAAATTAAAGCTGCTTTCTCTGGCGTAGTCCAGTCGCGGGATGTTGATCCTGGGGATTATGTAGAGGTAAGCGATCCTATCCTAACTTTAGTGAGCGATCGATCTTTAGATATCTTTTTAGAAATTCCCGAAAACTTAAGCGGACAAGTAGCACCAGGAATGAGAGTAACCCTAAATACTCGTGCATTACCCAATTGGCAACAAGAAACAGAAATCACGGCGGTAGTTCCCACTGCCAATACCTCTTCTCGCCGACAGTTAGTCAGAGTTAGTTTAGATAATCCACCCCAGGGATTATTACCAGGAATGGCAATTCAAGCAAATTTAGCTATACCAGTAACCAATGCAGATACTTTTATTGTTCCCCGCGATGCTTTAACCAGAAGAAGAAATGAGTGGCTATTGTTTACAGTAAATGATAACCAGGCACAACAGATAGCAGTAGAAATGGTTGCAGATTTGGGTAGTGATGTAGTTATTGCTCATCCCGAATTAGAAGAAGGGCAAAGTATTGTAGTTAGAGGTGGAGATGGACTGAGAGATAGTGCTGCGGTGAAGGTAGTAAGTAGGGAGTAGGGAGTAGGGAGTAGGGAGTAGGGAGTAGTAATTGTTGACTGTAAATAATAGAATTAGCCCATGCTATTCATGATTATTGAAAGATTTAAAGAAAATGATCTTAAATACTCTATCCAATCTGAATCATGCTCGAAGACAAAAACCGCAATAAACATCAAACTAGTCTTGGTCTAAGAACAATAGATATTGTTGCTGCTTATACCCTACTACGAATAGTAGTTGGCATTAATTACTTCAATCATGGGGCTACTAGAATTTTTAACATTCCTGGTTTTATGGATGCCATGGTAAATACCATGCAGGATTCTTGGATTCCTGAATTTTTGGTCAGAATTAATGCTGCTTTAGTACCACCAGTGGAATTAATAGTGGGTGCGTTGATAACTATTGGTTTATTTACTCGGAGTGCTTTAATTGCCTGTTTTGTCTTGATGATTGTCTTGATGTATGGTGTCACAATCACTCAAAAGTGGGATATAGCTAGCAGCCAACTAATTTATAATATTGTCTTATTTATTCTGTTAGCAGGAGTTAATTTCGATCACGCAGTGCCTGGCTTCGCCTGATCGTATTTCTGTAGATGCTTGGTTGAGACATAAACGCGATCTTGCAAAGCGAGGCAGTAAGTAATTGCCTTTTTAAGTAATAAGTAGTGAGTATTAAGTAGTAAGTAAAAGATTTTGATGAAACGAGCACATTACAATTCTATTCTCGCCAAAACAATACCTTTCGTTATCGGTTTGCTATGGAGTTACTGAAGAACTTAAAGCTGAAAGTAATTAAGCAATATTTAAAATAAATTTCCATAAAAAAATGTTTATAAAATCAGACAAAGATAATATCATTTTCAATGATACTAACAGCGAAGAAAACCGCGAATTAATTACTAAAAAACTATTTGAATTTAATCAATCTCAATCTGAAAAAGTCGTTGAATGCGATCGCTTGAAAACCGAGACACCTACCTTTATTGAAGTTTATGCAGAAGTGAAACCTCAAAAATTAGTAGGTGGTTTAATTAGCTATATAGATTGGGGTCGTTGGTTATACATAGATACAATCTGGATAGATGCAGACTATAGAAAACAAGGAATAGGAGAATATTTAGTTACATCTGCCGAACAAAAAGCCATAAATCAAGGCATAAAACGAGCCAGGCTTTATACATTTGATTTTCAAGCTTTACCTTTTTACGAAAAGCTTGGTTATATAATTTACGGAAAACTCGAAGACTTTCCTGAAGGTCATACAATCTACTATCTCAAGAAAATTTTAATTGATTAGCAATTCAAAACAATTATATAACAAACAATTATTGAAAAAAATTAAAATCACTAACTTGTAATTAGGAGTTAATTATCAAATGAAATATATTCCTTTAGCTGCCCGTATTTGTCTTTGCATAATCTTTATTAACTCAGGAATTAGCAAAATTTTTGGTTTTGCTGGCACGGCTGAAATGATGGCAAATACTGGTTTACCTATTCCCGTAGTTTTATTAGTTTTTACGATCGCTTTTCAATTACTTGGTGGTCTTTCTTTGCTATTTGGTTACAAAGTTAAGATTGGTTCAATTTTACTGATTTTATTTTTAATTCCTGCAACTTTAGTATTTCACAATCCCCTCGCCGATCCTGGTGAAATGAATTCTTTTCTCAAAAATATTGGTCTAATTGGCGGATTGTTAATGACTATTTATGCTGGTGCTGGTGCATTGAGTATTGATAATACTACCGAGAAAGCACAACGCCGACAAGAAGTAACAACTAATTAGTAAGGTGGACAATGCCCACCCTTTCTTTCCATGTAAACTGTAGCTTGATCGCCTTCTGTAATAACAAATCCCAAAGATTTATACAAGCGTAAGGCGGGATTATCTAAGAAAGTAGTTAAATGTATTGAGCAAAAAGCATTATTCTGAAAAATATCTTCGAGTATTGCTGTTCCAATACCTTGCCCCTGAACTTCTGGTAAAAGCTGTATATTTTCGAGATATACAATATCTTTATCAATTTTCTTTAGGCTAAAATAACCAATTTGTTGTTCATTAACAATAATAATTGTAGTATTTCTTGCATTAAAGTCATTGCGAAAAGCAGAAGGATTCCATCCACCCCAATGACGGCAAAATAACTCAAACATATTTTGCTTGGTGAGATCGTAGCAATATTGGTAGTCTGCCTCAGTAGCAGGGCGTAATAAGTAGTTTATGTTTACCATTAATAATCAAATAATTTGCGATCGATAATTCTTTTATTAGAGCAAATCAAAGTAAATTAGCGTCAAAAAAAATTAATTAGTTTGGCAGTATAACTACTAACTTTACTATCGTCCCTACTATCTATTAACCATAAAAAAATGAGCATTAAACCATTTTTACAGACATTATTAATGACTAATAACAAATCATCAGGTGGGCAAAGCTATCTTTCTACTAAGTTATTTAATTTACACTCTTAGATTTGCCCACCCTACCCACTAACAACTAACCACTAACAAAAACAATGAGTTTAATCAGAAC
>JBFRWE010000246.1:0-3022 GCA_051439345.1 Xenococcaceae cyanobacterium | reverse complement strand
AATGCCAAAGCACGCAAAGGTTTCTCGGGATCGACAATGGCATAGTTACCAGTTTCATGACCTTCGAGGTCTACTTCTGGTTGAGGTTTAACTTCTGTGGGGTTGGGCAAATAGTCAACTACAGCATCGAGTATTAACTGTACTCCCTTATTTTTAAAAGAAGAACCACAGTAGGTGGGGAAGAATGCTAGTTCACGAGTACCTTTGCGAATACAAGCTTTAATCTCGTCGATACTTAACTCTTCCCCTTCTAGATACTTCTCCATCAGGTCGTCGTCTTGTTCTACTGCTGTCTCAATCAACTGTTCGCGATAGGCTTCGACATCATCCACCATATCTTCAGGAACTTCTTGGATAGTATAGTTCATGGGATCGCCAGAATCATCCCATACCCAAGCTTTCTGAGTTAGTAAATCTACTACTCCAGTAAATTCGTTCTCGATCCCGATAGGTAATACCATTACCAAAGGTTTAGCCACCAGAATTTCTTCTACTTGTTTAACCACACTAAAGAAATCAGCCCCTGTACGATCGAGCTTGTTAACGTAGATAATACGAGCAACTTTGGAATCGTTGGCATAACGCCAGTTGGTTTCAGACTGAGGTTCAACCCCACCAGAGCCACAGAAAACACCAATTCCCCCATCAAGAACCTTGAGAGAACGATAAACTTCAATGGTAAAGTCAACGTGACCAGGAGTATCAATTATATTCAGTTGGTGGTCTTTCCAGAAACAGCTTGTGGCAGCAGACTGAATAGTGATACCTCTCTCTTGTTCTTGTTCCATGAAGTCCGTTGTTGCTGCACCTTCATGAACTTCCCCAATTTTGTGGATTTTCCCAGTAAGTTTTAGTATCCTTTCTGTTGTGGTTGTTTTACCTGCATCTACGTGGGCGAAGATGCCTATATTGCGATAATGAGTGAGGTCTTTTTGCATAACTTACTATATAAACTAAGTACTAGAAACAACTAGAGAGTGTCCCTAAACGGGAATCAAAAGGAATTGGCGTTACTGTCTTAACTGCTCATAGGCAGTCAGGGCAAGCTTCGTCTTAGAGTAGATTATGAAACCCCAGTGAGGACTGGAGCAAACTCTACCATCGAAAATATTTTATTTCCTTTTTCTATTTATGACGATAATACCAATTGTTAAGCAATTATAAGATATTCGTATTCTAATATGAATAAAATTAAAGTAGTGCAATCCGTATCTTTTTGGCAGCCAATAGCTAATAGCTATCAGCCCTTAGCTAGTTATGATGAGTTTGTAAGCTTGATGCCACTCCTCGTCAGATATTTATGAGCAAGAGATAGGGGAAAACATGAAAGAGGACAAAGCTAGTAACTCTTGGTTTGATAGCCTAAGCAGTACTTGGCATAAAACTACTATAAATTTAAAAAAACTTGTACCGATAGGTCAAGTAACCGAAAAAGTTGTTGATTGGTTTAGCATTAGTGAAGAACGCTTGGCAGAAATACTAGATACTGTTAGAGCCAAATTACCTACAACAGAAGCACTTTTAATTGGTAAACCCCAAGCGGGCAAAAGTTCGATTGTGCGAGGCTTAACAGGAGTTTCCGCAGAAATTATTGGACAGGGATTTCGCCCCCATACCAAACATACTAATCGTTATGCTTATCCTTCTGACGATCTACCTTTATTAATTTTTACTGACACAGTAGGACTAGGAGATATTAAACGAGATACTCAAACTATTACCCAAGAATTAGAACAAGAATTAGGACAAGCAACTCGCTGTGCCAGAATTTTAATTCTCACGGTTAAAATTAACGATTTTGCTACAGATACCCTCAAGCATATCGCCCAACAATTGCGTCAAAAATATCCTTACATACCCTGCTTGTTAGCTGTTACTTGTCTCCATGAAGTGTATCCCTACGATGTAGCCAACCATCCTAATTATCCCCCTGACTATGAGGAAATTAAGCGAGCTTTTGCTGCTATTAAGCAAACTTTTACAGGCATATGCGATCGCGCTATCCTAATTGATTTTACCCTAGAAGAAGATGGTTATACTCCTGTTTTTTATGGCTTAGAAACTTTAAGGGATAATTTAGCAGAATTACTCCCCGAAGCAGAAGCCAATGCTATGGCTCAATTGATAGAGCGAGATGCCAGTGAAGAAATTGGCAATCTTTATCGAGATACAGCAAGACGCTACATTATTGCTTTTTCCACTATTGCTGCTACCCTAGCTGCTGTTCCCCTACCTTTTGCAACTATGCCAGTTTTAACAGCCCTACAAGTATCTTTGGTAGGATTATTGGGGAAATTGTACGGACAAACCATTACCCCATCCCAAGCAGGAGGAATTGTTAGTGCGATCGCTGGAGGATTTTTCGCTCAAGCTGTAGGCAGAGAATTAATTAAGTTTATACCTGGTTTTGGTAGTGTTGTCGCTGCTTCTTGGGCTGCTGCTTATACGTGGGCATTAGGAGAAAGTGCTTGTGTTTATTTTGGAGATTTAATGGGAGGCAAAAAACCCGATCCTCAGCAAATTCAGTCAGTTATGAAGGAAGCGTTTAAAAGTGCTAAAGAGAAGTTTAAAACTACTAAATAGATTTTTAGTCTTGTTTTTATCAGAAAAATCTTCGTTTTTGTTAGTTGCTAATTGTTGATTGCTAATTGTTGTAAAATTATCTGTCTATAACAACAGCTATCCAAAAATCATGAACAACGTATTCAGCGTGAGTTAAAACGTACTTGATATAAATTCTTTGATGCTCGTAGATAATATCGACAAGTTAAAGACTTTACGTCATATTTGCTGTTATCAATTCTTCTACCATCTCAAAATTAGCAGTAACATTCTGTACATCATCAAGAGATTCTAGAGTATCCATAAGTTTCAAGATCGATCGCGCTTGGTCTGGATCGCTAATTTCAAGAGTATTATTAGGTATCCAGCGCAATTCTACTTCTTTTACTGGTAAATTTTGGGTTTGCAAAGCTTGATTAAGATTCTCTAATTCTGTTACTTCGGTTAAAACTTCTGCACC
>JBFRWE010000245.1:0-7718 GCA_051439345.1 Xenococcaceae cyanobacterium | reverse complement strand
ATCTTGGCAGAAATCAAAGTTAGTGATTTTAATTTCGCGATCGCTAGTAAAATAATCAAATATAAAACAAGTCTATTTACTACCCAAAGGTTTAAAATCAATAGTCATTCCTACTGCTTGAAGTACAGAAGTCAATGTTTCCAGAGTAGGATTTCCTTCTTCGCTGAGAATTCGATATAAATGCTGGCGAGAAATGGATGCTTCTTTTGCTACTGTTTGTATTGCTCCATTCGCCTCAACTACATTTTTTAAAGCTAATAAAAAAGCAGATTTATTACCATCAATCATAGTTTCATCAAATGCTGCTTTCAGATATTGTGCTGCATATTCAGGGTTGGCTAGTCGTTTAAGTAAATCTATTCGATAATCTTGAGTTGGCATTATTGAATTTCCCCGTTTTCTTGTTGATATGCTTTCCAGAGACGACGTGCTGTTTTAATATCTTTTGACTGCATTTTTTTTGAACCTCCAACCAATAGAATTACTATTTGATTTCCCTTAAGTCCAAAATAGATACGATAACCTGCTCCAAATTGAAACCGAAGCTCAAAAATTCCTCCTTCAAGACTTTTTCTATCTCCAAAATTTCCTAGACTAACTCGGTCAAGTCTTACATCAATCCTAGCCTGTAGACTTGAATCAAGTTGATTAAACCATTCGTCAAAAGGACATTTTCCATCTTCCGTGACATATTTTTTAATTAACCATTGTTGGTTTTCCATAAAATAATACTATCTCAATTGTGTCACATATAAATGACAAGATTGGGATTTTCCCAAGCGATCGCTTTAGCTATTACGTTATCATAAGTAATAACATTGTTATAATTAATTATGGAAACAAGACTCAGTAAAATTGGTAATTCTCAAGGAATAATAATTCCCAAAGCAATCATCGAACAATGCGGACTCAAAGAAAAAATCAAGATGGAAGTTAAAAATAACTGTCTGATAATCTCTTCTGTTAACCCGAGAGAGGGATGGGAAAAAGCAATTTTAGCAGCAGGTAATAGCGATAATGATGAATTATTGATGGGAGATTATCTAGAACATGGTTGGGATGAGGAGGAATGGACTTGGTAGCCTATCCTCAACGTGGCGAGATTTGGTTGATTAATCTTGAACCAACTATAGGCTCAGAAATTAGAAAAACTAGACCTTGCGTTGTCATTTCTCCTAATGAAACAAATCGACTCCTCAAAACAGTAATAGTTGCCCCGTTAACCAGCACCATCAAAAATTATCCTACTAGATTGACGATCAATTTTAATCAACGAAAAAGTAGTGTAGTGTTAGATCAAATTCGGACAGTAGACAAAATAAGATTGTTGAAAAAACTAGGAATTATCTCTACAGAGGAAGGTCAATTAGTTGCCAAGATTCTCAATCAGATGTTCTCTTGGTAAAGTGTGCAATTCTCTCAAATTACTTGTAAGAATGGGTACTAATAAGATTGGATTGTGCGATCACGTAGTGCCAGGCTTTGCCTGATCGCCCAACATAGCCTTAATTTGTAATTCTGAGGCATTAACTGGAGATCCCGATAGATCCCAATTTAATAGCGATCGCTCTGCTGAAAAATTACCTCAGTAACTTGACGTTCAAAACAATCGCTACAATTATCTTCTGTTTAATTTAATTAAATGAAGCCATTGACTATAGATTGAACTTCCAACTAATAAGCCAATGTTTCCAGAGTCTCCTTTAAATAACGTCTTACTTGAATATCTGTATTTTGCTCTTGATTAACTGTTAAAGCTTGCTCTCCTTGCCAACGCTGAAATCCTGAGCTTTTGACGATCGCCTGTTTTAAACTAGACCAAATTGCTTCGTCTTGATTAAATGGCTGTTGAGGAGAAATTGTTGAGCTTGTCATGTTATTCGCTTACTTAAATTTAAATATAACCTTTATTTTTAAGATAACGTAACTAAGCCGATAGTTTGTGATACTTATTACACAAATCTAAAATTTATTAGTAAAAGTTGTTGATTATTTAACTATAGGAGCAATAATCAACAACTAGTTACTTTATTTCGTTGCCAGAGTGCGACGTTTGAATACCATTTCATAGGCTTCAACTATATCTCCCTCTTTCCAGTCATTAAATTTAGCTGAACCGATACCGCATTCATAGCCAGCATTAACTTCTTTGGCATCTTCTTTAATCCGTTTGAGAGAATCAAGATTACCTTGATAGATAACTTCGCCTTTGCGACGTACTCGAATGTAGCAATTACGAACTAGTTTACCCGACTGAACATAAGAGCCAGCAACCGTTCCGCGACCCACAGGGAAAACAGCTCTTACTTCTGCTTGACCCAAGTTTTCTTCTACTTCTTCGGGATCGAGTAGACCTTCCATTGCCCCTTGGATTTCATCGAGAAGTTTGTAAATAATGTTGTATTGACGAATATCTACCCCTTCGCGATCGGCTGCTTGGCGAGAACCACTAGCCAAAGTAGTATTAAATCCGACAATTACAGCCCCACTAGCAGCAGCCAAGTCTACATCTGTTTCAGTTACTTCCCCAGGAGCAGCTAGCAGCACGCGAATTTGTACTTCTCCTTGAGGTAGTTGTTTTAATGAGCCTAAAATCGCCTCTACCGAACCTTGAACATCGGCTTTAAGAATCAAGTTAAGTTCTTTAAGTTCTCCCTCTTGAGCTTGAGCAGAGAGGCTACTGAGAGTAACACGACGAGAAGACATAGCTTCTTGGAGGCGAGTATTTCTTTGACTTTCTGCTCTTAATTCAGCGATCGCTCTTGCTTCTTTCTCGCTGCTATAAACGTCAAATTCATCTCCTGCTTCGGGGACTTCATTTAAACCCAATATTTCCACAGCAAAGGAAGGAGTTGCTGCTTCTACTTTCTCTCCTCGATCGTCAATCATGGCGCGGATCTTACCTAAGACTGAGCCAGCAACAATGATATCTCCTACTCGCAGAGTACCATTTTGGACGAGTAAGCTAGCTACTGGGCCTCTAGCGCGATCGAGATGAGCTTCAATTACAGTTCCTTTGGCAGGGCGATTGGGATTAGCAGATAGTTCTTCTATTTCTGCTACCAATAAAATCATTTCGAGAAGAGTATCGAGATTATCTCCCTTTAAGGCACTAACAGGTACCATAATTGTATCTCCGCCCCAATCTTCGGGGACTAGTCCCTGCTCTGATAATCCTTGTTTGATTCTATCTGGATTAGCTTCTGGTTTATCGACTTTGTTGATAGCAACTACTAAAGGAACTTCAGCAGCTTTAGCATGAGAGATTGCCTCTCTAGTTTGGGGTTGTACCCCATCATCAGCAGCTACAACTAACACAGCAATATCTGTTACTCTTGTTCCTCTAGCTCGCATTGCCGTAAAGGCTTCGTGACCAGGAGTATCTAAGAAAACAATTTGTTGTTCTGCACCATTATGTTCTATATCGACATGGTAAGCTCCAATGTGTTGGGTGATACCTCCTGCTTCCCCTTGAGCTACTTTACTTTGTCTAATCGAATCGAGTAGGGTAGTTTTTCCGTGGTCAACATGACCCATAATTGTCACTACTGGTGGACGATGTTGAAGATTTTCTAAATCCTCAGCATCTAGCATTTCTGTTTCTTTAGTTGCTGCTGATTTTTCCTCCGGAATTTCTACTTCAACACCTAATTCTTCTGCTACCAAACGAGCAGTATCTAAGTCTAGAGTTTGGGTAATGTTAACTGCAATACCTTTAAAGAAAAGATTTTTGATAATATCTGTTTCTGGGGTATTCAGTTTTTCCGACAGTTCTCTCAAGGTTAAATTGCTAGTGAGGATAATCTGTTCGGGGGGTACATTAGCAACTACTCGCTCGCGCCGTTCATTCTTAGAACTAGTACTTTTCTCGGTTTTTTGAGGAGCTTTTTTCGCTTTTCTTGCCCCTGTAGATGCTACTGGTACTTTTTGTTCTGATTTTGGTTTAGGAGGGCGAGCAATAGAAAGGCTAACGGCTTGAGAAACCTGACCCATGTCTAATTCTGACTCAAAGTCATCATCATCATCGACAATTGGTTTAGGACGACGCTTACCTTTATTTTTACTTTTTCCTTCTGCTTCGAGTTTATCGTCGTCTTCTTCTTCCCAAACTTTGGCTTTAGCTTTACGAGGAGGAGTTGGTCTTTTGAGTTTGACAGTTTTCTTTTCTTCTTGTAGTTCTATAATGTCATCAGTTGGCTCATCGTCAAGGTCAGCAGATTCTGGTGCAACAGCAGTTTTAAGCAATTCCTCTTGAACTGTTTCGCTCTGTTTTGGTCTTTGAATCTTCTGTAGTTTGGCATTAGGCTGTCTTTCTTTAGTTCCTACCGATTCTTTTTTCTCTGATTTACTTAAGATCTCTTTTGGTTTTTGTGGTGCTTGTTCTTTTCTGATTCTATTTTTTGTGGGCGTTGGTAGGGAGTTTTCTTTCGCCGTAGTTTTGGCTGTTTGAGGTCGAGGAGGCCCAATTAGTTTGGGTTTTTCGACTGTGGGCAAGGGTTCTTCTAATGGTTGTTTAGCTACTGATGTTTCTGGTGTGGAAGTTTTGGGCAAATCTTTTGGTTGAGATTTAACAGCAGGAGATGAGGCTTGAATTCTGCTAGCTGCTTGAGGTTTAGCAGGTAGCCTTGGAGGTGCTGCCAAAGTAGGAGAAGAGTTTTTGTCTTGACTTTGAGAAGCAAAATTGGAAGATTTTTTTTTGTGATGAACCGCCAGAATCTGCTGCTTAGGCTTTTTTCTTACTTTCGATTGATTCATTCCCTCTTCTGTTGCTAAATTACTATTAGCCATTTTTCCAGGAATTTGTTTGGCTGCTACTGCTTTTACTCTTTCTGCTTGTGCTGCTGTAATCGTACTGCTATGGCTTTTGACTGCAATATTTAGTTGATCGCAGATTTCTTTGATATCTTTATTTTCCAAATTTAACTCTTTTGATAATTCGTATATTCTGACTTTTCCGTTGTTCATCCACTATGCCCTTTGATAACTGATTAGTATTGATTATTCCCTGACATTTTGCTCATATGTTTGGTCTTTCATTTTTTTACTTCTTTTCTCAGTAATAGTTGGGTTTTTGATAACCTTTGACTAACTATGAGTATTTTAAGTGTAAGTTTACATTTGTAAATTTACAGATTACTATTCCTCCTCTTGATTCTATTTTAAGAAAAAATACATACATCTTTGCGATGATTATCTATATCATTTTTTTAATTTAATGAAAATGGCTGACTGCTTGTGTTTCGATATTAACTGATTTAGCTAAACGTCTTTGCAGATGTTGATAAATTTGTTCTGGTATTTTAGCTTTTAAAGACCTCCCTAGACGGTTTTTAGTTTTTGCTTTCTGTAGACAATCCCTCTGAGGACAGATATAAGCTGAACGTCCCATGCCTCGATCTAGTTGTATGTTTCCAGATGAATAAACTCTCACAACACGCCAAAAAAAGTCTTTTGGAGCTATTTTTCGGCAACTGATACAACGTCGATAATTAGGTTTCATTCTATCTGTTTATCTTTCTTGGTCTTTCTCTGGAGCAAAAATGGAGTAAATTTTGAGCAACTTTGGCTTCAACCCAGAACAAATGTTCATTTGACTTGTTTACATTCAAATCTCTTCTAATTCTGCTTTGGGGGAGGATGTTGCTGATAATTCTGTTTCTTCTGTTAAAGGCTCTAGTTCTTCTACTTCATTAATAGTTTCAGTTTCTTCTGCTTCTGTTTCCGTTTCTGAGTTTATTTCTTCCTCATTGTACTTATCGATGTCTTTAATATCTATTTTCCAACCAGTAAGACGAGCAGCTAATCTCACATTTTGTCCTTCTTTGCCAATTGCTAAACTCAATTGATCTTCGGCTACTAAGACCATAGATTGTCGTTCTTCTGTGTCCACTAGTAAAACTTTATCTACTCTGGCTGGACTGAGAGAATTAGCGATGTAAGTTGAGGGATCGGGAGACCAACGAATTACGTCGATTTTTTCGCCCCTAAGTTCATTAACCACGGCTTGAATGCGCGAACCTCTTGCTCCAATACAAGAACCTACAGGGTCTACATCTCGCTCTAAAGTATCTACAGCAATTTTAGTGCGGACTCCTACATAACGGGAAGGGGGGCTAGCTTCCCTAGCTACTGCGACAATGCGGACGATTTCTTCTTCTATCTCAGGAACTTCATTGCCAAATAATTCTACTACTAATCCTGCTGCTGAACGAGAGACTATCAATTGAGGACCCCGATGAGGAGATTCTCTAACTTTTTTCAAGTAGACTTTAAAAGTAGCATTGGAACGATAGGTATCGTTGGGTAGTTGTTCTCGTTTAGGCAATTCTGCTTCTACTTCTGGTTGTCCTAAGCCACTGCTAACAGCCATAATAACCGATTGTCTTTCAAAGCGGAGAACTCTTGCTTGGAGAACACTTCCTTCTAAGTCTTTAAATTCTTCTTGGATTAACTTTCTCTGTTGATCCCGTAGCTTTTGCAGCAATACTTGTTTGGTTTGAATTGCTGCCATGCGCCCAAAATCTTTTTGCTCTGGGGTAACATCAACCAATACCGAATCGCCAATTTGAAAGTCGGAATCACTAAGCTCATCCTGTACTTCTTGAAGCGCAATTTCGTGATCGCTATCATTGAAATCTTCAGTATCTACAATTACTTTAGTGGTCAGAATACGAAATCCTTCTTCTTCTGTATCTAGTTGAACATTAAAGTTATCAAAATATTCTTCACTAAATTGATAGCGATCGAGACTTTGAGAGCGACGAAAACGCTCATATCCTTTGAGCAATGCTTCCCGCAAGGCTTCTTGCACTGCACTGGCAGGTAAATTATGGCTTTGGCTGATCTGGTCGATCATATCTCTCAGACCAGGTAAACTAACTATGGTCATAAGCAATACTCCTAGATTATTAAAATTTATCAAGTCTGATTGGAAGTCTAAAATTCAACTACAGCCATCGAGTTGGACTTTAGCAACCAAGTTACGAGGAATGGGGATTACTTTACCTTTCTGATTTATATAGACAGCTTGTTCATCCCGACTTTGAAGCTTACCATGCCATTCTTTTTTCTCTTTGTAAGGAGCAAAGGTTTTCACAATGACTGCAAATCCTTTAAAAGAGATAAATTCTCGGTCTGTATTCAGAGTACGAGAAATACCAGGACTAGAAATTTCTAGTACATAGGAATCAGGTATAATTTCTGCTACATCTAGCTGCGCTTCCAATGCTCGACTCATTTGTTCGCAATCGTCGAGACTTGTATCTGCGATTCGATTGCGGATATCTACTCTTAGGACTGGTGGTTTCTTATTAGTTTGGAAAACTATATCTACCAGTTCTAAGTTTAGCTCTTGGGCAAGGGGAGTTGCCAAATCAATTATTTGGGGAACAAGATGATGAGTCATCGAGATGTTTGCAATAAAAAAAGCGGGCTAGACCCACTCTTAGTCTATTTATCAGATGCCTTAGTAGGTGGAAAGATCATTTTAGATTCTTTCCACTAATTATCATATCAATAAATCATGGTAATGGTAGAAGTATTATTAGTCTGGGGCGAACCACAATTCCTCGCTCCACAAGCTATAAAGTACTTACTGGGTTTGGGCTATTCGACGCAAGGCTCTAGTTTGTTCGAGAATTTCTTCTACATCTTCTAAGGAGAGTTGTTCTACATAGTTAACTTTTATTTCTTCTAATAAATCAATCAATAATAATTCA
>JBFRWE010000244.1:0-6623 GCA_051439345.1 Xenococcaceae cyanobacterium | reverse complement strand
TGTTTCCAGGTGTAAAATCCGCCCGCCTGCGGGCGATAACCTTGACGAGAAATCAATACTTTCAGAGAAGGCTGCCCAGATTTACCTAGATTTTTTTTAGGGGCTTTAAACCCATGATTTTTGGTAATAGCAATAGGTAGAGACAAGGCATGCCTTATCTCTACTGTGTATAAGGGAATAGGTAATAGAAAGATTTCACGCCTTTTGATTTTGTTGGGCAAAAGTAAGGGTTTTCTGACGACGGCGTTTTTGCCAAATTTTTCGCATTACCCCCAAACGTCGTTTAAAATTAGTGAATTCTTCCTCACTAAGCCTTATTTTTTGCCAGGATTCCCGCGCTAATAGTCTTTCACACCATCTACTCAGTCTAGGATAGTTAGTTAGAGGAATATCACATCTCGGTAGTTCGGGTATAAGAGTACCTGTTACTATCTCTGCTAGAGTTAATTGTTCTCCCGCAAAATAAGGATTATCTCCTAGTAAATCTTCTAAAAGAGTAAGACATCTTAAGACTCGCTGTTGGGCATATTCTAACTCTGAGGGATTTTTTTGATAAATTAATAGTCCTCCTGCTGCTGGAAAAAGCTCATTGATCCCCACCATTTGCACCATCCGCACTTTGGCTAAAGTCTCAGCATCCTTAGGTAAAAGAGAAGGAGTAGAATATTTTGTTTCTAGATAGTCAAGGATGGCGACAGACTCAATAATTGGCAAGTTATTATCAACTAAAGCTGGAATACGATTAAAAGGGCTAATTTGACTAAATTCTGCGCTAAATTGATCTCCATCCATTTTGAGATGAACTAGTTCAAAGGTTAGTTTTTTCTCTAACAATGCTAGCCATACAGGACGAGAATAAAGGGAAGGACGAGCATAATATAAAGTCAACATAGATCAACCAAATCTTTTCTTGCTCTATTTTAAGACCAATCGGTCTTTTTTGTGAACAGCAAACTGAGTATAAAATCCAAAATCCGCCAATTAAAGTTTGAGCAAAAAGCTAATAGCCGAGCGATCGAGTTAACGTTGTTGAATAATGTTAGGCTGTGTTGGTGGAGCTTGAACTCGATCGCGGAATTTCAACCAAGCATAATCTAAACCCAAGAATATCAGTAGTCCTATAGTCAGCCATTTATATAATGAATTATTCTTAGATTGCTTAACAGGAGTATTTTCGCTCACCTTCACAGATTTATTTGGCTCTAAGTTAACAAATTTACTTTCAGGCATCACGGAAGAGTAAGTAGAGTTAGAAACTTCCTGTTTTCTCGATTTTGAGCGAAAAGCTGTGAATAAAGCAGAATTCCTCTGGCCTTGAGGCAACATAGCCAGCCATTCATCAACAGTTTGCGGTCTTTCTTCTGGTTCTAAGGTCATACCCAACATAATCACTTCAGATACTTGATTACTTAATTTGGGTTGCATATTTTTGGGAGAAGGCAAGGTAAATCTATCTCGCAAAGTAGCTGCTATAGGTACTTGTGCTGTGACTAATGTATATAAAGTTGCTGCTAAACCATAAACATCTGTGACAGCAGTTCGGCTAGCTTTGGGAAGGTATTGTTCTATAGCTGCATAGCCATCTGATACTACATTAGTATGAGTTTGCACTAATCCCCTAGAACATTCTCTAGCTATGCCAAAGTCAATGAGTATTACTTGCTGAGTATCTTGACGCAGAATCAAATTTTGTGGTTTGACATCCCGATGAAGTATACTTTTGCTATGGACGAATTTTAAAGCTGCACCTACCTGCCGAATATATTTAATGGCAGTAGCTTCTGGTAATGGATTATCTGGTAACACGATCTTATCGAGAGTTTTTCCGTCAATGTAGTCTAGGACAATGTAGGGAACTCCATCTTCGCTAAAGAATTCACGGTAAGGAATAATATTGGGATGAGAACATTCCAATAGTCTTTGAGCTTCATTTAAAAACTTTTTTCTGATCTTAGAAATTTCAGCCTCTTGAAGTAATTCTGAATGAATTGTCTTAATCACAACTATTTCTTTATTAGTTTGGTTGATAGCTTTATAAGTTATGCCAGAAATACCCTCTCCTATCTCTTCTTGAAAAAGATATTTACCTCTACCAACTAAAGATTTCATAACAAATAAAGAAGTGTATTAATAATTTTTGGAACAGCAAGACTAGAAAAGTTTTTAATGACTCAGCTTTTGAATATTCAAAGTATCGATCGCGCTTACTCCTACAGTTTAGTAGTGATTACGGTGTGAAATCAAGTCAATTATCTTGTCTCTATCTATCTTCGCTCACTAGGAGAAACAAAGACACTAGGTACTCTTTTAGAGGAGTTATTAGTTTTTGGCCATACTTTTTGGTTAGGAGAAACAAAGATACTAGGTACTCTTTTAGAGCTAGGTTTTTTAGTTGATGGGGGTGTTAGTCTTGGGAGAGAAGATACAGGAGTGCTAGGTACTATAGAGGGAGTAGTCTTGGTAATTGGTTTTGGCGTTACTTTTTTAGGGGGAGATGGAGTAGTAGAAATACTAGGTGTTGTTTGAGAAGGAGTAGATTGTTGAGTGGCTTTTGGCGTCACCTCTTCAGGAGGAGATGGAGTAGTAGGAATACTAGTTGGGATAGCAGGAGTAGACTCTTGAGTTGCTTCTGGAATTATGGGTTCAGATTCTTTAGTCGGAATAACAGGAGATTCAGCAGGAGTAAATTTCTCCACACTATTTAAGGGTATTTGCTTATTTTGGGAAGGAGCTTGAAATCTCAACCAAACATAATCTAAACCCCAGACAATTGCTGCAAATGATATTAATCCTTGCCAGATTAGGTTGCTGTAAATGGGTTTTTTCACCTGAGAAACTGTAGGGATATTATTAGACTGATTTTGTGTCTCAACTAAAGATATGCTTTTCTCTGACTCAGGTAAAATTTTAGGCTCAGTTTGAGGCAATAAAGCTAGCCATTCTTCTACATTGCTAGGACGTTCATCTTGTTCTAATGCCATACCCTGCATGATTGCTTGAGATATTTGATCGCTCAACTCTGGTTGAATATCCTTGGGAGTATCTAAAGTAAGACGACCTCGTAAAGTTGCTGCTATAGGTATTTGTGCTGTCACTAATGTATATAGCGTCGCTGCTAAACCATAGATATCTATAGCAGGAGTTCGCTTAGCTTTAGGAAGATACTGCTCTATAGGGGCATAGCCATCAGATACAATATTAGTATGAGTTTGCAATCTTTCTTGGTTGAACTCCCTAGCTATACCAAAATCAATTAGTATTACTTGTTGCTTATTCTGGCGCAGAATTAAATTTTGTGGTTTGATATCTCTATGAAGTAAGCCTTTGCTATGGACAATTTTTAAAGCTTCCCCTATCTGCTTAATGTATGTAATGGCAGTTGCTTCTGATAATGGCTTGTCCGGTAAAATTATCCGATCTAAAGTTTTCCCTTTAATGTAATCCATAACAATATAGGGAAATTCATCCTCGATAAAAAATTCGTAGAATCTAACGATATTGGGATGATAGCATTGTACTAATCGTTGGGATTCATTTAAAAATTGTTTTCTTACATAAGCTACCTCAGTGTCATCAGCAGATGACGACTTAAAAGTTTTAATAACAACTACTTGATTGAGAATTTGATTAGTAGCTTGATAAGTAAGCCCAAAACCTCCTTCACCCAGTTCTTGGTTCAGAATGTATTTACCATCTTGTAACTTTTTGCCTATCACGGGTACCATAGCAAGAAGATTTGATTAATTTGTAATAAAAAGATTATTGTGGTGAATTGTCAATATTTAGGGTGCATTATTTCAGAATAAGCTGAGTCAAAAGCTAGAGACTCGCTATTCGTTAGTTTGAATCTACTAAGATTTGTTTTTTGGGAATTCAAGAAGTTTAATCTTCTAGTTGCCACTCTCTCAAAAATAATCCTGACCAGATAGCAAATCCTAGCACAAATGCTCCTGTCAATAAATCTAACCAAATTAAGGCGTGCATCTTAATTGAGAAATTAGACATTACACCATAAAAATAGTGAGCAGGACTAGATAATCCTGTAACTGAATATATACAAAGGCAAAGGTAACTAATCCCAAGTTTTTCTTGGGTATATAACCAATAGCCCACTATGCCAATTATGGTCATGACAATCCAGGTAACATGTATCCCAGATACTGTTATCCAATCTGGTTCAGGATAGCTCTCAATCAAGGTAGCGTTGTCTGTATAGTGCAAATTAGTACTAATAATGCTCGCCAGCAAAAAAAGTAATAAGAGAGTTCGATGGTTACTTCTCATGGTTATAAAAAGGGCTTGTCAAAAACCTGAATTAATTCAGGTGTAGCTTTATTAACTTAAGACGAATATTCTTGATGATAAGTTGTTACTTTTTCCAAAATTTTATCAAAACTAGGAAGCTTGAGGGAAAGATAAAATATATTGATTTACACATCGTTTGTAACATTAAGACATACAAGTATTCTAACTCCTAGAGGTGTCAGCAAACAGACTTACAGTTGAGATCGTCCCAAGATGTTGAATAATCAGCAACTGCGAATGATTAAGACTAAATAAAACACTGAGGTAGACTATAACTCCGCACTATCAGATGTCCGTGTTGTATCATGAAGGAAAGAAAAAAAATTAACAGTTTTTACTAAATTTTTATGACTTCTGTTGTTGCAGTAGAAAAGAAAAAGTTAGACAAACCACCTTTAGAAATTCATTATTTAGGCGATCGCGTTTTAAGACAACCAGCCAAAAGAATTGCCAAAGTAGATAATAGTATCCGTCAGCTAGTCAAAGACATGCTGCAAACTATGTACAGTTCTGATGGCATTGGTTTGGCAGCACCTCAAGTAGCAATTAATAAACAGTTAATTGTGATTGATTGTGAACCAAATAATCCTGACACACCTCCTCTAGTATTAATTAACCCCAAAATTGTTAAATATGGCAATGAGTTGTGTAACGCTGAAGAAGGTTGCCTAAGTATTCCTGGTGTTTATTTAGAAGTGACTCGCCCTGAAGCGATCGAGGTATCTTTTAAAGATGAAAATGGCAGACCACGTAAAATAAAAGCTACTGGCTTATTAGCTCGGGTTATTCAACACGAAATGGATCACCTCAGTGGGGTTATGTTTGTCGATCGGGTAGAAAATGATCTTGCCCTCACAGAAGAATTGAAAAAGCAAGGTTTTGCTGTAAATGCAGTTAGACCAGTTAAATAGATAAAGTAAACTTAATTTAGATAGGAGAATAATTTAAAGTGACACCCATAACCGCAAAAAGTGGTGTTTTGTTAGCTCTTTGCTGTATTACTGCAATCGCTGGAGTTGGTTCAGTATTTGAGTTGTCTTCTGGACAACCAGAATTAGGTAGCATGATTACGGGTATTATTTTAGCCTTCAGTATTCCTCTGACTGGAGCTTTATTTTGGGCTGCTGTTCAAGATACAAGAGCTAATATCAAGTAGCTGAGACTTTTGCCGTTAACCACTCTTGGTGGTTTAACGGGACTTTTTGCTATATCTACAGTGATTAATTAAAATGGAGACTTCATCTAAGTTGAGCAAAAATAAGCGTCGACATAATTACTATAGTAAAGGTAAATTGGATTCGGCTCATGCTAAATAGCAAATAATTTTCTTGGGAGCAGTGAACAAAAGTGGGCTTTTTTAGTCGTTTTTCCGTATCGAGAGATATGGGCATAGATTTGGGAACCGCTAATACTCTGGTATATGTATCAGGGAAAGGTATTGTTTTGGAAGAACCTTCTGTTGTTGCCATCGATCGCAAAACAGAAGAACCAAGGGCAGTGGGTAAAGAAGCAAAATTAATGCTCGGTAGAGCTCCAGAAAATGTTCATGCTGTCCGTCCTTTACGAGACGGTGTTATTGCTGATTTTGACGCTACAGAAATGATGCTCAAAGAGTTCATTCGACGAGTATACGAAGGTAATCCGCTGATTCATCCTCGTATGGTAATCGGTATTCCCAGTGGTGTTACTAAAGTAGAAAGAAGAGCAGTTATGGAAGCAGCTTCTCAAGCAGGAGCAAGAGAAGTAGACTTAATTGAAGAGCCTATTGCAGCAGCTATTGGCGCAGGGCTACCTGTAGCAGAACCTACAGGAAATATGATTGTGGATATTGGTGGGGGAACTACAGAAGTAGCAGTAGTTAGCTCTCAGGGCAAAGTAGTCAGTGAGTCAGTACGAGTAGCAGGGGATGAACTGACTGAATCAATTACTCACTATGTTAAAAAAGTATACAATCTCAGTATCGGTGAAAATACCGCAGAAACTTTAAAGATTCAACTTGGTTCGGCTCATAATCTCGAAAGTGATGATTCTACCGTAGAGGTTAGGGGTTTACACTTACTCTCTGGATTGCCTCGTACGATTGTAGTTAAGGTAGCAGAAATCCGTGAAGCAATGGCAGAACCAGTTTCGGTGATTATCGAAGCAGTGAGAAGAACTTTAGAACAAACCCCTCCAGACTTAGCAGCAGACATTATCGATCGAGGTATCACTCTGGCAGGGGGTGGAGCATTATTAAGAGGTTTAGACGATCTAATCAGTCAGGAGACTGGCATCGTCACCCATATTGCAGATGAACCACTAAAGTGTGTTGTTTTAGG
>JBFRWE010000243.1:0-7346 GCA_051439345.1 Xenococcaceae cyanobacterium | reverse complement strand
AAGTTGCAGCTTTAGCCGATGCCTACGAACCTGCGGTATTAAGAATGATTCGCCAAACCGTCGATGCTGCTCATCATGCAGGTATTACCGTCAGCGTCTGCGGTCAATTAGCCAGCGATCCTACAGCCGTACCGATTTTATTAGGATTAGGGATAGATGAATTGAGTGTCAATCCCCCTGCTATACCTAGAATTAAAGCTAAGATTGCCAGTTTAAGTAGATCGGAGGTACGGGCGATCGCTCTTGATATATTGCAGTTAGATTCAGCAACAGCAGTAAGAGAATACATTTCTAGTGTTGCTTTGCAACAGTAATAATTAATAAATTAATAAATGATACCTAAATCCAATTTAGAAAAAATACTAAAATCAACCTATGGAATTAGACTGGACTACTCTGCTCAAAGCTCAACCAAGCAGATTTTATTGAACGGTTAAAATCTAATCAACTACTTCATTCCCATAACAAGAGTCAGCATAGTGAACTGACTGTCATCTCAGATGAAAGATTGGAGCAACTACGAGATTTCTGCTGGGATATGGCTGATGGATATCAGAAACGTGGGCAAGAAGTTGTAGCCAATTGGCTACGTATTCGGTCTCAGTTTTTGGAAATAGCATTAGTAGGTCTTAAAGCGATCAGTTAGTAGCGATCGCATCACTCAGCAAACTCTTTAAAAAACGACACAAAATCGATCGTAATTGATTAAAAATCGTTGCAACTTATGAACTGAATCAAATTATATATATAATTTCTCGATAACATGCCCTATATAGAGAACGTTAGTTTCAAGTAATCATCGTCATGCTTAAAATTAACCCCAACTAGATTCGGTGAAATCATGAAAAAACTCATCAACAATCCCGATGGCTTTGTTCGCGAAAGTATTGAAGGCATGGCTTTGGCTCATCCAGAACTGATTAAAATTAACTTAGAACCTAATTTTATTTATCGTGCTGATGCACCTGTTGCCAATAAAGTTGCTATAGTTTCTGGTGGTGGTAGCGGACACGAACCTTTGCATGGTGGTTATGTAGGTATGGGTATGCTCGATGCTGCCTGTCCTGGTGAAGTGTTTACTTCTCCTACTCCCGACCAAATGTTAGCAGCAGCCAAAGCAGTTAACAGTGGTGCGGGGGTGCTGAACATTGTCAAAAACTACAGTGGCGATGTGATGAACTTTGAATTAGCAGCAGAGTTAGCACTTTCTGAAGGAATTAAAATAGCGAACATCTTAATTGATGATGATGTTGCGGTTAAAGATAGTCTCTATACTCAGGGTCGCAGAGGTGTGGGTACAACTATTCTAGCTGAAAAAATTTGTGGTGCTGCTGCGGAACAAGGATATAATCTCAAACAGTTAGCAGATCTCTGTCGTCGGGTTAATCTCAACGGGCGCAGTATGGGCATGGCATTAACAAGCTGTACGCCACCTGCTAAAGGCTCTCCCATGTTTGAGCTAGGAGAGAATGAGATTGAATTTGGTATTGGTATTCACGGCGAACCAGGGCGCAAAAGATTACCTTTGGTTTCGGCAGATGAAATTACCGAAATGCTAGCACAGTCTATTCTTGAAGATACTGGCTATACTCGTACTCTGCAAGAATGGAATGAAGAGAAAGAAGAATGGGTAGAGTTAGAAATAACCGATCCGAATTTAGAAAAAGGCGATCGCGTTTTAGCTTTTGTCAATAGTATGGGCGGTACACCTCTATCTGAGCTTTATATTATTTATCGTAAATTAGCCCAAATCTGCTCTCAGGAAAATATTCAAATTGTACGTAGTCTGGTCGGTGCTTATATTACTTCTTTAGAAATGCAGGGTTGCTCGATTACTCTCCTAAAACTGGATGACGAACTACTGCAATTATGGGATGCGCCAGTGAAAACCCCCGCATTACGTTGGGGAATTTAGTTAATTGTTAAACATTTAATTTGTCTGTTGAGATTGAAAGGGAGATACGGAAAGAGACTGGGAGATGGGTGGGAAATCTGTTAGCTAATCCAAAAATATATAATTTAAGTACACTGCAATTTCTGGCTTCAAACTTCAAAGACATCTATTCTGGCGTTACTCGCTAATTTGGCAAAAACGGTAATAAAATTTAACCGCTTATTACAAAGATATTTTTCACAAGACGATCAGGCGAAGCCTGGCACTGCGCGATCGCGCTATGCAAATTGATAACTGTTAACTGAAACAATATGACTGTAACTAAACAACAAATCTTAAATTGGTTACAAGCAGTAGCTAAAACAATTTCCGAAAATAAAGATTATTTAACAGAGTTAGATGCTGCCATTGGGGATGCGGATCACGGCATCAATCTCGATCGCGGATTTCAAAAAGTAGCATCTCAATTACCACAATTAGAAACTAAAGATCTTGGTAATATCCTCAAAACAGTTAGCATGACTCTTATTTCTAGTATTGGCGGAGCTAGCGGGCCTCTTTACGGTACTTTTTTTCTACGAGCCTCTACAATAGTCATGGGAAAAGAAGAATTGACCCCGACTGAGTTGGCTGACTTGCTGCAAGCAGGAGTAGCAGGAGTAATTCAGCGAGGTAAAGCAAATCTTGGGGATAAGACAATGTTGGATGCTCTGTCTCCAGCAGCAAACATCTTCGCTGAGTTAGTCGCTGAGGGAAATACAATAGTAGATGCCTTAAAACAAGCAGTACAAGCAGCAGAAACAGGTATGAAACAGACAATTCCTTTAGTAGCTCTTAAGGGAAGGGCTAGTTACTTAGGAGAAAGAAGTGCAGGACATCAAGATCCTGGGGCTACTTCTTCTTTTCTAATTCTTCGAGCATTACTAGAAAGCCTCTAGGTATTACCATTTCGATTTAAGTTTGCTACCGATGACTGACGCGGGGACACGGGGACACGGGGATATGTTTGAACTCGTAATACATAACCTTTTTGAACAGGATTTAGTATTACCTAGTACTCGACCAAATTAATGTTGACAGGTCAACATTCTCCCTAACTCCCTATTTCCCTTTGCCAGACTAAATAATTAATATACAACTAATTTTGCTTACCTACTTATTAACTAAAACATTCTCGAATAAACTGAGTAAACAACTGAACCTTAGTAGAAAGGTGTCGGTTTACGGGATAAATTAACCATAAAGTTAGTTCTGGTGGATGATAATCGGGCAAAATAACCTGTAGTTCTCCGTTGACTAATTCTCGATCGACAATAAAGGTTGGTAACATCGCAATGCCCAATCCTTGGACGGCAGCATCTCGTAAAACTTCCCCATTATTAGAACAAAAAACACCATCAACTAATACTTTTTCTTCTGTGACTTCATTAATTAATTGCCACTGACATCTCGTTGTTAAATAGCCATAATGCAAACAGGAGTGATTTTTTAATTGAGAGGGATGAGTCGGAATTCCTTTAGCTTTTAAATAACTTGGTGCTGCACAAATAACACGAGGAATTGTGGTAATCTGATGGGCGATCGCACTAGAAGAAGGAACTGGTACGCTCAGACGAATGACTAAATCGTAGCCTTCCGCGATCGGATCGACAAAACGATCCTCTAATGTCAACTGAATTCTAACATCTCGATAGCGAGTCATAAATTCAGCTATTTTTGTTCCCAAAACAGATATGCCAAAAGACATACCCGCATTAATTTTGAGATTGCCTATGGGTTGACTCTGTTGCTGTGATACTGCTAGTTCTGCTTCTTCTAAACTACTGAGAATATCGAGACAGCGATCGTAAAAAGCTTTACCTGTATCTGTAACTGTAACCTGACGAGTCGTGCGATAGAGCAATTGTACCCCTAGATGATTTTCTAAGTTGATTACTAATTTGTTTACCGCAGAACGAGATAGCTGCATTTTTCTGGCAGCAGCAGCAAAACCCCCTGCCTCAACTACCTTAGTGAATGCCCGTATACTTTCAAACTTATCCATAACAACTGTTATTATTTCTAGTCATAACAACTGTTATTGTCAATTTAAAAAAGACATTATGTCAATAAAATTATATATTGTCTTTCAAATAAAACTAATAGATAATATAACTAAGGAAAAAAAATTCTCAAACAAAGGAGGTAAAAACTATGATTACTGTTCGTCCATCCCAAGAAAGAGGTAATGCTAACTTTGGTTGGCTCGATAGCAAACATACTTTTTCCTTCGGTAATTATTACGATCCTCATCATATGGGATTTGCTACCCTGCGGGTGATTAATGAAGATAAAGTTCAACCAGGGCAAGGCTTTGGTACTCACAGTCATCGAGACATGGAGATTATTTCTTATGTGTTAGCAGGAGAACTCGAACATAAAGATAGTATTGGTAATGGTTCGGTAATTCGTCCAGGTGATGTACAAAGGATGTCTGCGGGTATGGGTATCGCCCATAGTGAGTTTAATGCTTCTGCGATCGAGCCAGTTCATTTTCTCCAAATTTGGATTTTGCCACAACAAGCAGGAATTAAACCTAGTTATGAGCAGAAACATTTTACTTTAGAGGAAAAACGAGGAAAACTAAGATTAGTCGCCTCTCCCGATGGCCAAGATAATTCGGTAACTATTCATCAGGATGCTAATCTTTATGTTGCTGCTCTAAATAAAGGCGATCGCGTTAACCATAACACTGACAAAAATAGATCCTTGTGGATACAAGTAGCTAGAGGTGGAGTAGAAGTTAACGGTCAAATTCTCAACACTAGTGATGGTGCTGCCATTACTAATGAAACAGAAATTTCCCTCTCAGCTACTACTGATAATACAGAAATCTTGTTGTTCGATTTAGCCTAAAAACAAATGATCCACTGCCAAAAATCATCAATGATAAGTGATGAATTTATCAGTACCTGATAGTCTTCCCTCACAATTACGGGATGGGCTAGCTATCAAAATCTCGTTGCAGGACAGGTACTGTTTCATCATCGAGGCCTCGCAGAGTATATTTTTACCTTAGAAGTAGGGCGGATCTGACTGGTGCCCTATAACTATTTGATAAAGTTTATTTAGCCGAGTCGTGAAATGGCGACAGTATGAAATTGATTAAGGGATAGAAAGCTAGAAAGTGATATTATTTCCCAAAAGTAATCGGAGAGATAAAAAACTAATTGAAAGCAAGTAAAAAGCTCAAAACTACTATCCTCCTTACACCCTAACACCTAACACCTAACCCCTACCATCACCGAAGTCTATAGTTATTTACGAGAACTGGTATGATTTACCGTCTGAGTGCTGATTTTGTTGTCCTCATCCATTTGGCGTTTATCTTGTTTGCGGTACTGGGAGGATTGTTGGTACTGAGGCATCGTCGTTGCGTTCTTCTTCACCTGCCTGCCTTGGTCTGGGCTGTACTCATTTCTCTGTTTGGTTGGGTATGCCCCCTCACACCATTAGAAAACTGGCTGAGAGAACGTGGTGGCGTTCTCGGTTACAATACCAGTTTTATCGAACACTATCTTCTGCCTGTTATTTACCCTGGAGAACTGACACGAAGAATACAAATCTTCTTGGGTCTGTTGGTATTAGTTATCAATCTAGGCATCTATGGATGGATATCTTGCCGTATCTTCAACGATTGAAGTTAGAGCGAGAATTAGGTTTGCGTTGACAGTCTCCTTTTAATTTCTGAGACTTGGCTAAATCTAACGGTAGCGAAAGAGTAGAATTTCTATACTTATTCAAGCTATTCCCCTAATTGTATATTTGAGGTTGACTTGTGTTACGAAGATAAAGAGGATGTCGGGGACATCCTTTTTTGGTAGTGCCAAAACAGTAAAGATGATTATGGTTTTTTAATAACTGTAGAACATAGCTCCCTAATTCTTCGATTCGGGCTGAAAACTCTATAATAATTCTGGTTACTCCCTAAGCATGTTTTATGTCAGCTTCACCAGAAAAACAAGATCTAGAAAAACTATACTCTAAAAAAGCGTTCATCTGCGACATGGATGGAGTAATCTATCACGGCAATAAACTTTTGCCAGGGGTACTCGAATTTGTCAACTGGTTGAAAACAGAAAATAAAAAATTTCTTTTTCTCACTAACAGCAGCGAACGCTCCCCACGAGAACTACGGGAGAAGTTACAACGCCTCGGAGTTGAAGTAGCAGTGGAGAATTTTTATACTAGTGCTTTGGCTACTGCAGAGTTTTTGGCGCAACAAACCCCTGGAGGTAGTGCTTTTGTAATTGGAGAAGCAGGATTAACTAATGCTCTCTACGAAGCTGGTTTTTCCATGAACGATACCTCACCCGATTATGTAGTGATGGGAGAAACACGCAGTTATAGCTACGAAAAACTAGAACGTGCAACTTTCTTAGTGCTTAATGGTGCTAAATTGATTGGCACTAATCCTGACTTAACTGGCCCTTCCGAAAAAGGGATCATTCCAGCTACAGGTGCTTTAATTTCACCTCTGGAATTAGCTACCAATTCCAAAGCTTACTTCATCGGTAAACCCAATCCCTTAATTATGCGTAATGCTTTAAAAAAATTAGCTTGTTCGAGAGAAGAAACTGCTATTATTGGCGATCGTATGGATACTGATATTATTGCTGGAATAGAATCAGAAATTGACACGGTATTGGTTCTCAGTGGAGTTACTAGCATGGAAAATCTAGGTCGTTTTGCCTATAGACCTAGATATATTCTTGATGGTGTTGGCACTCTCGTGCCTTAATTTTTCTGAGACTTGGCTAAATCTAACAGTAGTGAAAAAGTAAAATTTCTGTCTGTATTAAAGTTATTCTTTTAATTGTATATTTGAGGTTGATTTGTGCTACGAAGATAAAGAGGATGTCGGGGACATCCTTTTTTGGTAGTGCCAAAACAATAAAGATGATTATGGTTTTTTAATAACTGTAGAACATATAAATCCTGTTTTTGCCAAGTACCATGATTTCCCCACGCTAAGATAACTCGATCGCTTTTAAAAACACTTTCTTGAATATATTTATCATTGTCCCTACCGATTGGTTCTACTGCTTGCTTCAGTAGTGATGGTTTCGAGGCTCGATAGGCAAAAAGGTTAACTACTTCCAATCTGCCATAACCCCATTTTTGAGCAAATTTAATACAGCGTGTAATAGTTGGATCGTTAACTTGCGCATCTGCACGACTAGGATTTAACAGGATAAATGTCACTGTTTTGCTTTGACTATTCCATTCTCGCCAAAGCAGATAACGATAATCCCCTGTAATTACTGCTCCACTTCGCATTATCACTAATATCTCTACGCTAAGATTAGACTACCATCTCCTTCTGTCACCACACCGATCGAGTAAGCAGCAATTTTTTGAGATTCAAACCAGTTAATAGTAAACTCTGCTTGTTCTGGGGAGACTATAACCA
>JBFRWE010000242.1:0-16975 GCA_051439345.1 Xenococcaceae cyanobacterium | reverse complement strand
CGGAACGGGGCGAGCGATTATTATTAGTGGAAACTTCTGGACTGCCAAACTTTGAGCGTACACGGGCATTCTACCGCAAGCACGGGTACAACGAGGAAGCGAGAATCCGCGAATTTTACAGAGCAGGCGAAGACAAAATCATTTTTCGCAAAGCACTAACTGCTGCGGAGTAGTAAGCCAATCATGTTACCAAAAAAAATAGGGTGAGCCAAAATAGTTTTCAAGTGTCTTGCTGAACTGAAAATTAGTTTGCCCACCTTATAAGATATAAGCTTTCTAAACAAGCTGGAAGATAAGTACAAGCAGATTTTCGCGCTCAAAAGTAGTAACTAACTACTAACTATTCACTACTTACTACTCACTACTTGATTAACGTCTTCTCATACGTACTCCACTTCTACTTCTACTACCAAATCCACTACCAAAACTGCTAGGACGTTTAATTTGTCTCTTGGTACTAGAATCAGAAGAACGTAAAGTACTAGAGCCAAAACCCGAACCAGTAGCACGAGTATTGGTAGAAGTAGGCTTACGAATAGAATTACTACCACTTGTAGTATTACTTCTTAGGCTGCCTGTGGTACGGAGAGTTTGACGATTTTGGACTGCTGCTGGAGGTTTACTATAGCGTTCTTGATAGCGATCGACGGCTTGAGAATAGCTGCTACCGTAACCACCATAACCAGTAAGCACTCCTCCTGGTTGATAGACAGGGGGGACATAATACTGAGGTCTGAATAACATACTACCTATCGCTTGTCCAGCTAAAGCACCAGCAAAAGGAGTCCAAAAGTTAGATTCCCGACGGACAATTACGGTTTCTTGTTGACCAGTTTGGGGGTTAGTTTGGGTTTCTGTGACATTGTGGACGTATTCTATTTTAAAGTCCTCTGTCAAGTGCATAACAGGCTGACCGTCATCAACCTGAAGATAAGTTTTCTCCCCATTGGCTATTTCCTCATCAGTCAAACGTGCCATTTGTAAATTAGCAGTTTGTAACACGGGAGGACTTCCTGGGGGAGTATTCAACAACATTAGGCTATATTCACCATTAGCATCATTATAAGTAGCTTGCTGTACGGGATACTTCCCATCACTGATAGAAGTTGGTGCAGAAGCAACATTATTATTAAAAGTTTGCTGAGATTGATTTGCCGATGGCGAACCACAAGCAATTGTAGTCCAGCACAACGATAAAGACATTAACACTATTAAAACTTTACGCAGCATAAAACTAAAATGTTTCTAATAATACACTCTGCCTTTGATTGTAGAACTTTCTTGAAAGTATTTATTTACGGTTAACAGTACCTCAATTCGTTTATAGTTTAGGTAATGACAATGTGTAAGTAATGAACTATTGGCGATCGGGAAACACAATTCAAAATGGGAAGTATGTTATAGAAGCCACTCTTGGTGGTGGTGGTTTTGGTGTTACTTATCGCGCTAGAGAAGAGTCTTCAGGAAAACTAGTAGCTATTAAAACTTTAAATATTTTAATTCAAAGTAGATCGGACTTTGCTAAACACCAAGAGAGATTTGTTCAAGAAGCGTTTTATCTGGCTAAGTGCAATCATCCTCATATCATCCCAGTAAAAGACGTCTGCAAAGAAGGTGGACTCTGGTGCATGGTTATGGAGTTTATCGTCGGGAAGAATTTAGAAGAGTATGTAGAAGAGAAAGAAATCTTAGCAGAAACAGAAGCTTTAGAATATATTCAGCAGATTGGAGATGCCTTAACCTATATTCATCAACAAGGTTTTTTGCATCGAGATGTCAAACCCGCTAATATCATGATACGCCAGGATAATGGTAAAGCAGTCTTGATTGACTTTGGCTTGGCTAGAGATTTTATTGAAGGCAAAACCCAAACCCACACCAGTTCTTTTACTCCTTCTTTTGCACCGATCGAACAATATCAGACAAGAGCCAAAAGAGGTGCGTATACGGATGTATATAGTTTAGCTGCCACCCTTTATTACCTATTAACCAAAGAGTTACCCTTAGCAGCCATGTTTAGAAGTGGGGGAGAAAAATTAATTCCCCCTCAACAGCATAATTCCCAAATTAGCGATCGCATCAACGAGATGATTCTCAGAGGAATGGCTTTGCAACCTCATCAGCGTCCCCAGTCTATAGGAGAATGGCTACAACAATTAAAATCTCAACCAGTTACTACCTTTTCACCTCCACCACCAACTCCTGTAACTCAACCAGTTACACCAAACTCTATAAAACAACCACCTGCACCGCCACCAACTTCCGTTTCTCAGGCAAAAAAAACTCCCAAGGATAAGAATATTGATAGCAGTGGTAATAAAAGCCTAAGATACCAACTGTTGTGCCAACTTAAAGATCTGCTAGAAGCAGGAGAATGGCAAAAAGCCGATCGCTTAACCTATACTGTACTCCTTAATATCGGTAAAAGAGAAAACCAAGGTTGGTTAGACAAAGACACCATCGTCAAACTTCCTTGCGAATATATCAGCATTATCGATCAAATGTGGGTTAAATATAGCCAGGGAAGATTTGGTTTTTCTGTCCAACAAAATATCTGGCAACAAGTTAGTGGCAACATCAATTATCTTAATGAATTTCAGTTAAGCGATCGAGTTGGTTGGAGAGTAAATACTCAATGGTTAGATTACCAAAATTTATCCTTTAATCTTAATGCTCCCAGAGGACACTTACCTTCTTGTAGTTTAGGACGTTGGCTATGGTCTTGGACATGGAGGGGACAATGCTATACTTTCTTTGCGCGGATTGAAAGTTGTAATCTCTAGTAATGAGTGTTGATTACATGACTTGGAAGGTTAGAGGACAGAGGACTTAAGATAAAAGTGAAGATATTTTGGTATATTGGGCGAGCGCATTAATCTATTTATTTTAGATATTCGAGATTGGAAGTGATGTTAATCAATGATTAACCAAATCTTTACCAAATCACTAAGTTAGCTGAAAATGTCTATAGTGAGATGAGGCAGTTACAGTGTTAGAACCAGTCAAGACTATAGAACTTTTCCAAAAACCTCCTTCTCCTCAGATTTTTGCCAAGGGTGAGGTGATTTTTCAAGCAGGAGAACGTGGTGATGTGATTTACGGCATCATCTCTGGAGAAGTGGAGATTTGGGTCGATGATAAGGTAGTAGAGACGATTCACAAAGGTGATATTTTTGGTGAAGGCTCTCTCGTTCACCTAGATCATCAAAGAGACTCAAAGGCGATTGCCAAAACCGATTCCCTCTTGGCATTTTTAGATCGAGAACATTTTATGTTTGCAGTCCAGCAAACCCCTATGTTTGCTCTAGAAGTGATGAAAAGCTATTCTGACCGTCTCCGCCGTTTGAGGCATAGATTGTGATTCTAAGGTATGGTCGCGAAAATAGCTCATGAAAATAATAGGTGGCGATCGCTTCTATACCTGGCACTTCGAGATCGCGAGGAACAAGTAAACCTCTCGCCCTTGATACTTACTATTGCTTTCCAAAGTACTTTACAGTTGTCTTGTCTTCTCTGCTCCCCTGCTCCTCTGCTTGTTGTTAAAGTACACAATTAATTTTATACAAGTACTTACCCATGTCAGCTAAAGTAATTCTTACAGTTACTCAAGGAAAACTGAAAGGACAAAAATTTGTTTTCGACTCTCGTACAACTTCTGTTATTGGTAGAGCCTCAGACTGTTATCCCCGAATACCTGACGATGAATATCACAGCACTATTTCTCGCTATCATTGTTTCTTAGATATTAATCCTCCAGATATTCGCATCAAAGATTTGGGTAGTCTTCAAGGCACTTATGTTAGTGGAAAGTTGATTGGGAAACGACGGATTAAACAAAAGTCTAAACTTACCAATAATTGCCAGTTTCTTGAATATGACCTACAAGATAATGATGAAATTCAACTCAGTAATACTGTTTTTCGAGTTAATATTCAACCTGAAATTACGGAAACTGAAGAATTAGACGATCGACAAACTCATCAAAATAATCTTACTCCTCCCAAGCTCAATCTGAATGGATTCATCCGCGATTTAATTGAACGAGCCAATCAAGGAGATCAAAGTCTGCGATCGATTCAAAACTATACCATTTTAGATAGATTAGGAGCAGGAGGTTTTAGTGAAGTTTATTTAGCTCGCCATCAACAAACCCAAGAACTAGTAGCTATCAAAATTATGATACCCAAAGTAGCTGCTAATCAACAGAAAATTAAGTTGTTTTTGCGAGAAGTAAAAAATACTCAAATCCTACAACATCCTCACGTTATTCAACTAAAAGATTATTGTTTTAGTGAGGGGATCTTTTTTTTGTACCTTGGAGTACTGTCCAGGGGGTACCGTTCTAGACTTAATGAAGTTAAGAGGGGGAAAATTAGCTGCCGATGAAGCTATCCCCATCATGGTACAAATTTTAGATGCACTACATTATGCTCACACAGAAATAGGTTTAGTTCATCGAGATATTAAACCTGCTAATATTTTTCTGACTCTCAACAATAATGGTCAGACAGTTGCCAAGCTAGGCGATTATGGCATTGCTAAAGCTTTTGATTTAGCGGGATTTAGTGGTCAAACTATGACAGGTACTCTGGGAGGAACACCAGTTTTTATGCCCAGACAACAAGTCCTTGATTTTAAATATGCTCAACCAGAAGTAGATATTTGGGCAAGTGCAGCTACTCTCTACTATATGCTGACTGGAGCATACTCAAGGGATTTCGGTAAGATGGATACATTTTTAACTATTTTACAAACTGAACCCATTCCGATTCATCAAAGAGGAGTTTCTTTGCCAAAACCCCTAGCCAATTTAATCGATCTGGCATTGAAAGATAATCCCACAATTCACTTTCGTAATGCTAAAGCACTGAAAACAGCTTTACTCAGTGTTAGTAGTTAGTAGTTAGTTGTTACTTGTTACTCCCTACTCATTACTCCCTACTCATCAAGGCTTAACCCCAATTATAGTGCGATGACGAGGATCGCTAGGCACAGTAGTTTTATATTCAAATCCTGCTTGAGCGATCGCCGTTTCTACATCAAAAGTATAATAATCGTCAGACCAAGGTTCAGTACTCTTCATTAACGTAAATAGAGCAGGAGGAAGATTTTGGATTACTGGAGAACCAGGATTATTATCAACGATCGCGATTACTCCATTAGGCTTTAATATTCTCAATACTTCACGGAATATTGCTTGAGTAGCTTGGCGGGGTAATTCGTGAATAAGAAATTGAAGTGTGACTATATCAAAAGAATTATCTGCTAATCCTGTTTCTTCTCCTTTGGCATGAAGCCATTGAGCAATTTCTTGGTGTTCATCTCTGGTTTTAGCTACTGCTAACATATGAGGGGATAAATCTAACCCAATAGTTTTTACAGGAGTACTTTGTCTTTGGCTATAGTAGCGATGAAGAGCTAGAGTAGAAATACCTACAGAACAACCAATATCCAGAATATCTGTGACTGTATCAGGACTGTATTTGACCAAAACTTGATGAAAACTAGTTCTTAAGCGATCTTGGGCAGCTTGCCAAGTAAGTTTTTCCTGTTTCCAAACCCTCAATCCCATAGAGTAGGTAGCAGATTCTGCTTCAAAGGCAGCTTTCCAGCAGAGATTCCCTTGTTCGTAAGCATGGAAAGGTACTTGGTAATAATCTGGATAGACAAGATTAGGATTGGTGATTGAAGGTAATAAAGTCTTAATTGTTGATTTTTCTAATTCCTGGTAATTTTTGCGCCAAGGAATCCCATTTTTTTCCGCCGTTTTAATTAATACTTGCCTTGCTTGTTGTTTCATCAGGCGATAGATAGGTTTAGTTTGGATCAGAAGATTAACGAAGCGAGAAAGAATATCTTCTCCTGCCCAATCTGGTTTTAGTTTTTGATTTGTAGACAAAGTAGCATTTGGCTGTGTTAAAGGCATTGTTGGATTTAGAAATAGACTTCTTACCAAAATAAATTTTAAATCAAAACCAGTAACTCACTACTTACTACTTGCTACTTACTACCTTATTGGCAATAAATTTTTTAAACTAGATTAAGAAGTAGTAATTAATTGACTTTATATGACAGATACAAATCAAGCCCGCGATCGCTTTCGTGCAGCCTATGAAAACCGTTATACTTGGGACAGCAATTTCCCTGGTTACACTACAAAATTGGAACTCAAGCAGGGAGAAGAAGTATATACTGCTAAAATCCGCGTTGAGAGTGATTTATCTGTCGAAGTTACAGAAATTGAAGACGAAAAGGTCAAAGAAAGCGTCTACAATCATATGCGAGATGTGATTACTCATCGCAAACGCTCCTCTTTTGAACAAGCTCACGGTAAAAATACTTTCTCTCTTGGGGAAGAAGATTCTACTGGTGCAGTAGAAATTCTGGTTAAAGGTGATGCAATGGGCTCAAATTACAAAATACGCGGTACAGAAATATGCCAAGTATCTCGTGTGATGGGTCCTATAGCATTTGTGATTAATACAAATGATAGTTTAGATACTGGAGAAGGTTATGTTTCTACTGGTTATAATGCTATTTTCCGCGACTCCAAAACTAACGACTTGAAGGGGAAAAGAGAGTTTAAAGAAAGCTACGAAAAATTTGGTAACTACTATCTTCCTACTCATCAAGTGATTGAGGCGATCGATAAAGATGGAGAAAAAATAATTACGGAGTTTACCTTTAGTAAAATCGAATTACTCGAACCAGCAACAGTAGCTTAAGGTGGTTTCAGAATCTGGAGTTGGGAGTTGTCAGCTTCGTCAAATTTACAGGAGCTTAGCGATCGGATGCTCTTAAACGCTAGGATCGATATTATTGAGACACCCATTAGTTGACATACAAGGAAAATACAATATGTCTTTAGCATTAACTCAAAATAATGTAGAAACCGTTTTAGACGAACTACGCCCCTATCTTATGGCTGACGGTGGTAACGTCGAACTAGTAGAAATCGATGGTCCAATTGTCAAACTGAGATTACAAGGTGCTTGTGGTTCTTGTCCTAGCTCCACTATGACCTTAAAAATGGGTATAGAACGCCGTTTGCGGGAAAAAATTCCTGAAATTGCTGAAGTAGAACAAGCAATGTAGAATTTCTAGCTGTTAGCTTTAACTAATTAGTCTAGAGCAAAGTTAGGGTGGGCAGAGCTAGTTCTTAAAGATTTTGGCAAGTTAAGACTAAAGTTTGCCCACCTTATCAGGTATGAGCTTAATTAAAGTAATATTTTATTACTTTAATATTCCTATCAGCCAAAGATAGCAGATGAATCAAGAGCAGAAAGTCTTGACTGAAAGAATTCAATTATCACCTATTAAAGCCACGGAAGCAGAAGAACTTCATCAGTTATGGATTCAACCAGAAGTTAGAAAATATCTTTGGGACAATTTAATAATTCCGATAGCTCAAACAAAAGAAATTATTAACCAAAGTTTATCTGCTTTTGCCAGTAAACAATATGGATTATGGACAGCAAGATTGATAGACCAAACAAATATCATTGGTTTTAGTGGTTACTGGCCATTTTTTGACCCACCACAAATACAACTTTTATATGGTTTATCCCCTCGGTATTGGGGACAAGGATTAGCTACAGAAATGTCGATCGCTATGCTGGATTATGGGTTTAAAGTGTATGGCTTTGAAACTATTTATGCTAGCACTGATTTAGATAACAAAAGCTCTCTTGCTGTTTTAGAAAGAATGGGCATGAAATATTTAAAACAAGAAAATATGGATAATAAAGAAACAGTTTTCTATCAAATAAAATCATTATAGAAATAACATAACCAACTGACATCGGTTAACATAGTGCCGATATTTGAGTTTTTGCCTAGAAAAACGTGGTTCAATTTAATCGCCGACAGTGGTTACGGTTCGTTCTTGGTTTAACAATTGCTAGCAGTTATCGAGTAATAGAAAAATCAACGGTTAAGGCTTTAGAAGTTGGTGAAACAACCATTGAAATTAGAGCGTGGACTCCTGAAGGAAAACCTTTAGACAAGGAAAGTTTGAGTCAGCTTTATTTTCTCGATTCAAATGATGAACCAGTATTTACCAATCCAGAAATAGTAGAACCAGGGAAATTCATTATAAATCCTCCTGCTTTCCCTTTTGCCATTGCTCTTCGCTTTCCTGTAGCTGGCTTTGGAAAAGTTGCGCTTTATGCGGATAATAAAGCTAAGGGCTATACTTCGGCTGATTTTCCTTTAAATCTCAATCTAGCTTTTGCTGATTCTAGGTTGCATCGAGTTACAACTTATTTAAGACATCATCGTCAGCGAGGTATTAACTTTCCCCAATCTGTTAACGATCGATTACAAAGAGCCAGGAACTATCTCGATCGAGCGCAGACATCCGATCTCACTGCTGCCCAGATAGGCTGGTGTAATCTAAGTTTAGTAGAAAGTATGTGGGCAGGAGAAGTTGCCGTTTTTAATCAGGCACAACAAGAAATTGTCCAGCAAAATAAAAGAACCAATTTTTTGTTTGGAGCTAATTTTTTTCGCCACTCACCAGATAAGACAGAATATAATCACCGTTTTCAAGAGCTATTTAACTTTGCTACCGTACCTTTTTACTGGAATTCCTTTGAACCACAACAGGGAAAAAAAAACTTTGCTCATGTCGATCGCCTGGTGGCATGGTTAAATCAAAATAACATAACTGTCAAAGGACATCCTTTAGTTTATTTTCATGAAGCGGGAACACCAGATTGGCTCAAAAAATTATCCTTTCCTGCCATAAAAGAGCTAATTAAACAACATGCTTTCGAGATTACAGCCCATTATCAAGAAAAAATAGCCTATTACGACATTATTAACGAAGCGAATAATATTCCCTGGGCAAACGCTCTTAATTTCGATCGTGAGCAATTTCTCGACTTAACTCTCACCGTTGCTGAAGCCTCTGCTCAAGGTTATCCTCAAATCCAACGCATTATCAATCATTGCTGTGCTTGGGGAGAAAATGTTGCCTACGGAAAACCTCCTCAAGATAGTCCTTTTCAATATTTACAAAGATGTCTAGTAGCAGAAATTCCCTTTGAAATTATTGGCTTACAGGTTTACTATCCCAATCAAGATATGTTTGAAATTAACCGCTTACTAGAGCGTTTTAGTAGCCTAAACAAACCCATTCACATCACCGAATTGGGCGTATCTTCCGCAGCAACAATAGACGAAAATTCTCAACTCAAAGAGCCAAGAGGACTGTGGCACAAACCCTGGAATGAAGCCATACAAGCAGATTGGCTCGAGCAATTTTATACTCTTTGTTACAGCAAACCCTATATTGAAGCAATTTCTTGGTGGGATTTGGCAGATGGGGGTAATTTTTGGCCCCATGGAGGATTATTAAACCAGCAAATGCAACCGAAGCTAGCTTATCATCGTCTGAATAGACTTATTAAGAAGTGGAACATTAACCCTAATTAGTCATTCTATTATTACCATATTCAGATTGTTACAATAGTGTGTAATTATTCTCGGTCATTAAAAGCTAATAGCTAGATATCAATGCGTTTGTTTTGGCACAAAATAAAAATTTATGACGAAAAACAACTCTCCCCTAACCAAAATCATTACTCAGGCAGTTGAAAATATTCAATCCAAAGTAAATTTTGACTCTCGTCATCTCAAGCCAGAAACAAAAGTAGCTCAACTGAAAATAATCGAGAAAGATGCCTCTCAACCAGAAGTATATCCCCTGCTAGGCGATCGCTACACTATCGGCAGAAGTTCTCGCTGCGATATCAAAATTCGTAACCCAGTAGTCAGTCAAACTCATTTATCTATCACTAGAAATAAAAGAAATATTCGTTCTTTTATAGTTAAAGACGAACAATCCACCAATGGTGTATATCGAGGGCAACGCCGTTTCAAATCTTTTTCTATCTATCATGGGGACACTTTTACTTTAGGACCTCCAGAATTAGCTGGAGCAGTAACAGTAGAATATTATAATCCTCCACCCTGGTGGCTAGATATAATTCGCTACTCCCTTTATGGCACCAGTGGACTTGTCGGCTTAGTTATCTTGTGGATTGGCATCGCCTGGTCAAAAGTACCTGTGTATCCTCTACCTCAAGAATCTAGTAGACCAGTAGTAGTATATGCTCGTGACGGAGAAACCTCCATCAATCCTATTGCTCAAAATACTCATCGCGAACTAAAAAACCTCTCCGACTTTTCCCCCTACTTACCTAAAGCTGTTATTGCTTCAGAGGACAGTCGTTATTACTGGCATTTAGGCGTAGATCCTTATGGTATTGCTAGAGCAGTTTTAGTTAATCTTAGTTCTTCCGAATTAAAGCAGGGAGCAAGTACCGTTACTCAACAACTAGCCCGCAGTCTCTTTCCCGAAGTAGGCAGACAAACTACTGCAGGGAGAAAAATTAGGGAAATGCTAGTGGCACTTAAACTAGAAACAGTTTATAGCAAAAACCACATTCTCAAAACTTATCTTAACCGTGTTTATCTTGGCGTTGGTACTTATGGTTTTGAAGATGCTGCCCAATTTTATTTTGAAAAATCTGCTGCCGATCTTACTCTATCTGAAGCAGCTACTCTAGTAGCTGCTTTACCCGCTCCTAATCTCTACAATCCTGTGGAAGACTACGAAACCTCTGTCAAGCTACGCAACCGAGTGATCGATCGGATGCAACAACTAGGTATGGTATCAGAAGAAGAAGCAGATCGAGCCAGGCGATCGCGCATTGAAGTAAGTGAAAACGCCCGTAGAACCATTTCTGGTACGCTCGCTCCCTATTTTTATGGTCATGTTCTCAACGAATTGCAAATTCTTTTAGGTAGAGAAGTAGCTAAAGAAGGGAATTTTATTATTGAAACTAGCTTAGACCTTAATATCCAAAAAAAGGCTGAATTAGCTCTCAAAGATTCCGTCACCAGTGATGGTTCTCGTTTTGGTTATTCCCAAGGAGCAATAGTTACTCTCGATAGCGAGACAGGAGAAATCCTTGCTCTTGTGGGTGGTGTAGATTATAACCAGAGTCAATTTAATCGTGCTACTCAAGCCAAAAGACAGCCAGGTTCTACTTTTAAAGTCTTTGCCTATACCGCAGCTATCAGTCGAGGTATCGATCCAGACAAAGAATATTCCTGCGATCCTGTATCTTGGCAAGGACAACGTTACAAAGGCTGTGAACGTAGTAGCGGAGATATTGATATGTATCGTGGTTTGGCACAATCAGAAAATGCTGTGGCTTTCCGCGTGGCACAGGATGCTGGCTTAAACAGTGTAATTGATACAGCCAAAAATCTGGGCATTAAATCCCCGTTGACAGCTTCTCCTGGCTTAGTTATTGGTGAAAGCGAAGTTACTGTATTGGAGAACACTGGAGCTTATGCTGCCCTAGCTAATCATGGTATTTGGTCTCGTCCTCATGCTATTCAACGTATTTTAGATGGTAGTGATTGTGTCGAACCTAATAACCGCGAAACTTGTCGGGAAATTTACTCTTTTCGGGACGATCAAGACAATCGTCGCCAAGTAATATCTTCTAAGGTTGCCGATCGAATGACCAAAATGATGCGTAAAGTAGTTAAGAATGGTACAGGGAAAGCTGCACGCATTGGCGAAGGGGAAGCAGGTAAAACAGGTACAACCGATAAAAATGTCGATCTTTGGTTTATTGGTTATATTCCCAAAAAAGAAATAGTGACAGGTATTTGGTTAGGTAATGATGATAATTCTCCTACCTGGGGTAGTAGTGGGCAAGCAGCAGCTTTATGGGGTAGTTATATGCGAGATGTTCTTAGTAAGTAGTTAGTCGTTAGTTGTTAGTCGTTAGTTGTATCATTCTTTTTTGTGTTTCATATTAGCTATTAATTACGGCGATCGCTTTTTTAAAATACTGGGTAATTTCATGGTATGCAATATTATCCAGAAAAACATCACAGGCGATCGATCAGATTAAAAGGATACGATTATTCCCAAGCAGGATATTATTTTGTCACTATTTGTTGTTATCAAAAACAATGTTTATTTGGCAATATTGTTGATGGTGTGGTGCGGTTAAATCAATATGGTGAAATTGTCGCAGAAACCTATCAATGGTTATCCCAACGTTATCCCTATTTAATTTTAGATGAATGGGTGATTATGCCCAATCATTTTCACGGAATTATGGTTTTAACCAATAAACCCCTACCAATGTTGATGGAATGCGATCGCTTTTTTCTGTAATGGTATATGGGAATTTTCTGGTCAAAGTTTTTAGTAATTATAAAAATGCAAGAATAAGAAATACGATCGATCTGAACAACTTGCATTACATAAACTACTATGGCTGAATCCCTCCAGTATCTTAGCGGTAGCGAAATCCGCGATAAATTCCTTAAATTCTACGAATCAAGACAACATAAAATCTTACCCAGTGCGTCTTTAATATCAGAAGACCCCACAGTAATATTGACTATAGCTGGGATGCTACCTTTTAAAACTATTTTCCTAGGACAAAAAAAAGCACCCCAACCCCGCGCTACTACGTCTCAGAAATGTATCCGCACCAATGATATAGAGAATGTGGGACGTACTGCCAGACATCATACCTTCTTTGAGATGTTGGGTAATTTTAGCTTTGGAGATTATTTTAAAGAACAAGCGATCGAATGGGCATGGGAACTTTCTACCCAAGTATATAAGTTACCTCCAGAACGCATTATCCCTAGCGTATTTAATAGTGATGATGAAGCCTTTGCTATCTGGCGTGACAAGATAGGTATTCCTGAACATCGTATTCAGCGCATGGGAGACGATAACTATTGGACAATGGGTGCTACTGGTCCATGCGGCCCTTGTTCGGAGTTATTTTATGATTTTCATCCAGAATTGGGCGATGAAAATATAGATTTAGAAGACGACAGTAGGTTTATCGAGTTTTATAACTTGGTATTCATGCAATATAACCAAGATGCAGAAGGAAATAGAACTCCTCTACAAAATAAAAACATCGATACGGGTTTGGGTTTGGAAAGGATGGCGCAAATCCTACAACAAGTACCTAATAATTATGAAACCGATCTAATTTTCCCCATTATTAAAACTGCTGCGTCAATTGCAGGGATAGATTACACTAAATCTGAAGAAAAAACTAAAACATCTCTGAAAGTAATTGGCGATCATGTTCGTGCTGTAGTTCATTTAATCGCTGATGGAGTTACGGCTTCTAATACGGATAGAGGTTATATTTTACGCCGTCTAATTCGTAGGGTGGTGCGTCACGGCAGATTAATTGGTATTGAGGGTAATTTTATTAACCAAGTTGCTGAAACAGCGATCTCGCTTTCGGAATCTGTTTATCCTAACGTGAGAGAAAGAGAAGAGTTTATCAAAAACGAATTACAACGGGAGGAAAATCAATTTCTCAAAACATTAGAAAGAGGAGAAAAATTACTGGCAGAAATTATTAATCGTGTAGGGACGGTTCGCGAACCGTCCCTACGGCAAATATCGGGTGTAGATGCATTTACCCTCTATGACACCTATGGTTTTCCCTTAGAATTAACCCAAGAAATCGCTGAAGAACATGGTTTAAGCGTGGATGTTGATGAGTTTAACGTAGAAATGGAAAAACAGCGTGATCGCGCTAGAGAAGCCCATCAAACTATCGATCTTACAGTCCAAGGTAGCATAGATAAGCTGGCAGAACATATTCATCCTACAGAATTTTCTGGTTATACCGAACTTCAAGGAACGGCTAAGGTAGAAGCTGTTTTAGTAGAAGGCAAATCTGTCGAAACTGCGGTTGCTGGTACAGAAATACAATTGATTCTCGATCGCACTCCCTTTTATGCTGAGTCTGGGGGTCAAATTGGCGATAAAGGTTACTTGTCTGGGGATAACTTGTTAATCCGTATCGAAGATGTGCAAAAAGAATCAGGTTTCTTTGTCCATTACGGCAAGATCGATCGCGGTACTCTAACTGTAGGTACTAATCTCAATGCAACTATTGATCGCGCTTGTCGCCGTCGCGCCCAAGCTAATCATACCGCAACTCACCTATTACAAGCAGCGTTAAAGAAAATAGTCGATGATTCTATTTCCCAAGCAGGTTCATTAGTAGATTTCGATCGACTTAGATTTGATTTTAATTGTCCCCGTGGCTTAAAACCAGAAGAAATTCAACAAATAGAAGATTTAGTTAATACTTGGATTTCTGAAGCCCACGAAGCGGATGTTAACATTATGCCTATCGAAGATGCTAAAGCCAAAGGTGCAACGGCTATGTTTGGGGAAAAGTATGCTGATGAAGTAAGGGTAATCGATTTCCCTGGGGTTTCCATGGAACTTTGTGGCGGTACTCATGTTAACAATACTGCGGAAATTGGCATCTTTAAAATTATCTCTGAAACTGGTATTTCTTCTGGAGTTAGAAGAATAGAAGCTGTAGCTGGTGCTGCTGTTTTAGACTACTTAAATGTCCGCGATAAAGTAGTAAAAGAATTGAGCGATCGCTTTAAAGCCAAACCAGAGGAAATAGGCGATCGAGTTAATAGTTTACAAGCAGAATTAAAAGCAACTCAAAAAGAATTAGAAGCAGCAAAACAAGAACTTGCTCTTACTAAATCTGACAGTTTATTATCCCAAGCTGAAACAGTAGGAAAATATAAAATTTTAGTAGCAAACATGGAAGAAATGGATGCTAAATCCTTACAGTCAGCAGCTGAGAGATTACAGCAAAAATTAGGAGAATCTGCTGTAGTAATTGCTTCAATTCCCAGTGCAGGAAAAGTCAGTTTAGTTGCTGCTTTTAGTCAGAAAGTAATTAAAGAAAAGAAACTTCAAGCAGGTAAATTTATTGGCGGTATTGCCAAAATCTGTGGTGGTGGAGGCGGTGGCAGACCAAATCTAGCCCAAGCTGGTGGAAGAGATGCAAGTAAGCTGGGTGAAGCTTTAGATGTTGCCAAACAGCAGTTAATTGAAGGATTAAGTTAAGTTTTATGGGTGGAACAAAATTCCACCCCTATTTTTAGAGGTTAGTTTTTGTAATTTAATTGGTACATACTTTGCAGCTAAATGATGTCAGCCCAAACTTAAGTAGGTGGGTGCAATTAATTCTGCTGTGGTACTAGCGATCGCCATAAAAATTATTTGCTAGCAGAAAACTTGGGTGATTTAATCGAAAATAAGCTTTTACATATTATGATTGCTCTATAATTTAACAATGTTATCTAAAATCAACCATCAACGAATCATCGTACCTTTAGATGTACCTAATTTAGAAGACGCGATCGAGCTTGTTAATAAATTATCCCAAGTAACTTTTTGGAAAGTAGGTTTAGAATTATTTGTTAGTGCTGGTTCTGATATCTTACAATTCCTGCAAGACAAGGAAAAACGCATCTTTCTCGATCTGAAATTTCATGATATTCCTAATACTGTAGCTGGTGCTTGTCGTTCTGCAAGTAAGTATGGAGTTGACTTGCTTACTCTGCATGCCACTATGGGACGTAAAGCTTTACAAAGTGCAGTAGAGGCTACTAGTATAGCCGAAAAACCACCCAAGTTATTAGCTATTACCCTACTAACTAGTCTAAATTCGAGAGATTTAGCTTTCGATCTCAAAATTCCTGTAGAATTACCAGAATACGCTTTAAAAATGGCACTACTCGCTAAAGAATCTGGTATTGATGGGGCTGTTTGTTCTCCCCATGAAGTAAATCAACTACGTCAAGTTTGTGGGGATGATTTTTTGTTAGTATGTCCAGGGGTACGTCCTAGTTGGGCAGTAGCAGGAGATCAAAAACGAGTAATGACTCCCGCCCAAGCAATAGCAGCAGGGGCAGATTATCTAGTTATTGGTCGTCCTATTACTCAAGCAGAAAATCCTGTTGAAGCTTGGTCAAAAATTTGTGCAGAGATAGATAGGTAGGGGCGGGTCCGGAACCGCGCCTACGAGTAATTAGTAGGATTACAAGACTTGCGCCCAAAGAAAATAATTATTCAATATCTATTGTCAATTCTTGAAAAAAATCTCATGTCGCCACGCAAACATAAATCAAACATCGGTAAATTTTACTCGAGCGCATTTACTTTTTTACTTTCTTGGTTAATTCAAGGGCAATTATCGGTTAGTTTGGCACAAAATAACCCAGAAAGCGATCGACAAACTCAAACTCAGGACAGTTGTCCTGAAGATATAGAAACTCTTACCTCTCAAATGCTTGAAAATTTACCAGATTATGCTAATCGAGTAATACAAAGAACTCAAGATGCTCATCGTAGTGAAGGATTCGATAGTTACGTTATCTTCGCTGGCAAATCAGAATTTGAACCTTTAAATTTACCCCAGTTTCAATATAATCCAGTGTCAAACAATAATTTTGAACAAATCTTTTTTACCACTTCAGAAAGACAATATGTAGATAATACTAGACAGATTGAAACTCAAAATTATCACTGGCTATTTTTAACGCCAACTCCCGATGGTTGGTACATGGTAACTATGTTTTCTCGCTTTAGTTCTTCTGCTGAAGAACACCCACCCACTCCACCCATAGAAAGTAGTAAAGGTATTATCGGTCAAGCTGTTAGTTTGTGGCTGAGAGATTGTCGGGCAAAGAAAGCATAAGTGGCGTTACCGATCTAAAGTAAAGTATGACGTACAAATGTTATAGTTCGTAGCTATCAGCTATCAGCTTTTAATTTTTAAAATATAAAAGTAATTAATAACTTTCATACCGAGGGTTCAGCAGCACCGCATAAGTCAGTATAAGTCAAGGATGCAGAGGTAGGGAGACAATCAAAAAATATTTAATATGAAAACAATATGAAAACTATAATTAATCCTTTACCAGTACAAATACATAGGTAATAGAAATTCTTCGATCGATTTAGGTAATCTTAACGAAGCAAAAATAATAGTTTCCGTAGAGAATAATTTTCAAGATCACTCAAACAAGTGATCTGAACCATAGAAAAAATTGTTTCTCTTGCTCATCTTTGCAAAAT
>JBFRWE010000241.1:0-8000 GCA_051439345.1 Xenococcaceae cyanobacterium | reverse complement strand
CCACATTGCTTAATAATAGTGATAAAACTCAGAAAAATAATGATTCTATCGAAATTAAATCTTTGATTTATAAATCATTTCTATTTCCTGATTTTATTTCATTTTGCCCTTAAACAAGAAGTATTGAGCGGAGACGGAGTTTCTCCGCCTCCGTGCTTTAAACCAACTTCGGGCTGTTTATTTCCGATTTCTGATTTCTGACTTCTGACTTCAGCCCGAAGGGCGCGGTAAATCCCATTCTTCATCTGTAAGCTCTTCAAGAGATTTACGAAACGGCCACATCGCACCTTTGATTTGAGCATACTCTTTTTCTGATAACTGCTCCTTCAGCAGCTTGAGCTCCTGTCGGCGCACTTTGTCGGCACAGTTACGATAGGCTCGTGCCACATGAAAGCGATCGATCACTATGTGAGCTCGTGGCAGTTGTTCTCGTGCTGCATTTACAAATCCTTTGTACATATCCGTACAGACCCGCTCAATGGTTTGACGCAAACGGAAAGGAATGGAGGCGAAGAATTTGACTACAGTCTCTTTTTTGCGGTCGGGCAGGACAGCTAATACTTCAACTCCCTGTTCCATCTTCGGTGTTGTCACTAGAACCACATAATCGCGATGTCCTCTTTTCAAAGCAATCTCATCGATTCCTAGTATTTCAATTCGGGCAAATTTCGACCAATCCACCTTGGTTGTTACCTCACGGTCTAGTACTCCCGTCACTGTCTCCTCGCTGATATCCAGCTTTCTGGCTACATCTACTACCGCTCTCGTTGACCAGAAACTTGAGCAGCCATTGTTCGTAGGGTTTTGTATTTGGACTTCGTAGTTCATGCCAACTTAGTCTTTGTGTTGTAGTTGGCTTGCCTTTACAATCAGGACATTGATATCGCTTTGGTCTAAATTCCACATAGACTGGTTGCTCAAATACTGGTAAGTGCCTTAGCCTGATGGCATGGTCATGGCCATGGAAATGAGTAATTTCCCGACCACATTTACGACATTTTGTCCCTTTAAGGGTGCTTTCAACTCGGATGAGCCAATCTCCTGCTTTCGTTTTCGATACTTTTAAGACACGAACATCGGGCAAGTCTAGAGGTATCTGAATCGAGTTATCCATTCTGGCAACCACAGTTGATCTTATCCCTTTATCATCCCAAAGTAGTCATAGTTTGACAACTACGCCATATCTAGTGTTGACCACGGGAATTCTGGAAGAGCCACCTTTTTTCTCTAAACGTTTTGACTTATAAAAGCTAACCCTACATAATAAAAACACTAACCCCCAATACCACTCCTAACTAGTAAATTAACTGTGTCCAAGCTTAATATTGACTCAATGTTATTCAGTACTCGAATTCTTGCTGCCTTACTTATTGCTTGTACAATGCCATTGAGCACTGCATCTAAAGTATTAACTCAAACCACACCACCCTCAACCCAGTTGCCCCCTACAGGATTAAGAACAACAGATCAAGTTTTGAATCAAGTCTGCAATTTTCTGAAAGAGCAAAAATCTTTTACTGTGGAAATGGACATTACCTATGATAATGTACTGGACTCAGGAGAAAAAGTGCAGTACGCTGCTTATCAAAAAGTTTGGGTGGCCAAACCTAACCAACTCAGATCGGATTATCGGGGTGATCGGCGCAACAACCGTTTTTATTACGATGGTAAATCATTAACCTGGCAAGATACAGAGCGGGATTTTTATGCGACCGAGCCAGCAGTTTCCACCATTGAGCAAATAATTGAAAATCTTGAACTAAAGTATGGTTTAACTATTCCCATGTCTAATTTATTTGTGGATGATCCCTGTGTTAAAGTAACCTCTGATATTCAAAAATCCGTTTTTGTTGGCTCTAACTTGGTAGAGCGGGTTCCAGCGCATCATATACTTTTTACTGGAGAAGAGCGAGATTGGCAAATGTGGGTAAGTAGAGCGCGACAACCTTTACCTTTAAAAATCGTGATCACGTACAAAAACCTGCCTGGTAGCCCACAATACACCGCAATACTATCAAAATGGAACTTTAACCCTGGGATTCCTGCGGAGACATTTACCTATGAACCTTCTGAAAAAGCTATTAGTATTGAGTTTTTGCCAGCCGAAAGTACTAGTGATGCAGTAAAGAAATAGTCAATACAGAAGTTAGATCAATGAAAAATTTTTCCCGTCGTACTTTAGCAGTTCTGTTTAGCTTACTATTATTTACCAGTTTATTGCCTCTGAACATTGCCTTTGCCCAACCAGGCAGAGGTGGGGGTGGTAGAGGTTCTTTTGGTGGGGGCGGTAGAGGCTCTTTTGGTGGTTCTCGTGGTGGTGGCTCTTCACCCCGTATTAATAATGATGTCAACTTGCAAAATCGGGGTAATATTAGCTCTCCTTCTGGCAACCGCTCTGAGAATCAGCAAAATCGGCAAACAACAAGGCAAGATGTGCAAGACGGACGTACCGAGCGCACAGAAATTCGGCAAGATGGACGCACGGAGCGGACGGAAATTCGGCAAGATGGACGTACGGAACGTCAAAATAACCGACAAGATTTTGTCGATGACAATTATCGTGGTGGTCGCTGGTATGGTGGTGGTTGGTATGGTCGTGGCTACTATGTTCCTCCTGGTTGGGGATGGGTCGGTTTTACCACGGGTTTAATTATTGGTACTGCTATTTCCACCCCTCCTCCTTACTACAGCACTGTCTATGTTGGTTCAACTACCTATATTTATTCAGATGGCATTTTTCTTCAACCCAGTGGTAGTTCTTACATAGTGGTTAAACCTCCTGTGGGGGCAGTGGTAACTTATTTGCCAGAAGGATGTGAGATGGTTAAGATTAACAATGTCAATTACTACAATTGTAGTAATATTTATTATCAGCCTGTTTATCGGAATGGCAACACTGTCTATAAAGTAGTCCAAATCAAGATCGAAGGGTGAGCAATTGGTTTTTTTTCCTTTGTTCTTAATGAAAGACTCATACCAAAGATTGGCATGGTTTAAATCAAGGTTACAAAACAAAAAGCCATTTCTAGATTTTAATAGTGCGATCGCATTTCCCACCTTCTCCTTATGATTAGTTTTAACCACTTTTTCCTTTGTGATGAGTTATCCATAACCGTGAGCTAGATTTCGGGATTGATACCAATTGGCTGTAATTCATCACTACTAATAGTTTCAGCTTTTTTGTGATGGGTTGTGATGGGTTTTACGGATAAGAGCAAAACTTTCTTTTTTTATCTAATTTTCTAACTCGATTACTTCCCATCTTGTAGTATGCTACCATGATTTACCCTGATTTACTACTCAATTCAATTTTAAACCTATGATCTCAAAGATAATTAGATTTGACCTCAAAACTCTGTAGGGGCATATGTCTTTTGCCCCTACATCGATCTAATAAGCTTGGACTCACCTAAGTTGCATACTCTCTGTTGCCTATTCCCTCTTGCCTATTGCCTTGACCAGAATTGAAGAATGCAGTTTAAATGCGTCTAAGCTTATTCTAAGCTTTACTTTTACAGCTAAGTAGCTGAACGCAATTAAATATAAGATAGATAGCGTTTTATTTCTCCCCTGCTTCCTCTGCCCCTCTGCTCCCTCTGCCTTCCCTCATTTTATAATTAATTACACCCACCTACTTATCTGCTATCTCTCTTGAGTCAATAATCCTTTCCCATAATGCCCTCACCAAAGTCTCCATCTGGTTGAGGGAAAGGTAACTCTTCAGGATTTAGGTCTTTGAACATGCCGGGGCGAGGAGGGAATTTGCCTTTGCCCATAATGCCTTCTCCAACGTCTCCATCTGGTTGAGGGAAAGGTAACTCTTCAGGATTTAAGTCTGGGAATATGCCAGGGCGAGGTTGCTTAGAATTTAGTAATACATCATCATCAAATTGTTTTTCTCCAATAATGTCTTTAATACGATCGCGAATTGTCTCAGCTTTACGAAGATAGCCTAATATTTCTCTGTGAGTTTGCTCGGAATCACTCAAAAAAGGATGATTTTCTACAACCAATTCAAATCGCTCAGGAAAATTAAATTCATCGGCTTCTCGGTATTCTTCCATGACATCAAAATCTAACTTAGGAGCAGAAAATGAACCACCTTCATCTTGTAGAAAAGGAAGATTCAAATCATTAACATCCCCTAAGAAAGGTATCGAATTGTCTTGCTGACCTAGATTGCCATCAAACATTGGATTTTGATCTAGCATAATTTATCCTCAAAATAGACTAAATTGACAGGAAAATTGATATTTCCTGTCAAATCTTAAGAGGCTAATTAAGCTAATCGTAGGAGTCGAACTACCTATATCGGTCTAGACTAAAGTACTAAATAAAAATTGGACTAAAGTCCAATTTGAGTAATGAAAGCTCTAATAGCAAAGCTTTTTGACTATATTAATTCGAGTAAAACTATCAAAATAATTCGTCAAAGTAATAATTTTAAGCTATTCTCTATCTAGCTATTATTAGCTGATATTTTGCTTTTAAAACATTAGTATTTATGATTCGTTTGCTATTAGTTGACGATCTACTTATTATTCGCCAGGGGCTAAAAAGTTTATTGGAATCACAATCAAATTTCCAGGTAGTAGCAGAAGCTGATAGTGGTCAAACAGCGATCGCACAAGTAGAACTTTGGCAACCAGATGTAGTCTTAATGGATATTCAGATGCCTGTAATGAATGGAATAGAAGCTACTAAATTAATCTGTCAAAACTTTCCTACTACTAAGATTTTAATTTTGACAGCTTTTGATGATGACGTTTATGTTGCTCAGGCTATGCAATTTGGAGCTAAAGGATATTTATTAAAAGATACCTCTTTAGCAGAATTAGTAGTGGCGATCGAATCTGTAGCTAGAGGTTGTACCTATCTTGCCCCAGGATTATTTGAAAAAACCAGAAATGATTCAATGACAACGGGAATTACAGAAGTTATGACCACGAAAATAGAACAATTAACCCCAAGAGAACGAGAAGTATTAAGTTTACTTGCTACTGGAGCTAGAAATCGAGAAATCGCCAAGTCACTTTATATTTCAGAAAGTACAGTTAAAAATTATGTAAGTCGCATTCTCAGTTGTTTGCATTTGCGCGATCGTATTCAAGCTGCCATTTGCGCCCATTCTTATTTCTTACCAAAGTCCCGCTAATGGTCTATTAATTTTCAATGAATGGAAGCAAGCAGAGGGAGCAGAGGAGCAAAGGGGATAGGTATCTAGTATTTGATATTACATTGAGAACAACAACTAAGTGATGGTTTAATAGACCTTTTACATAAATCCCTAAAACCTTGGTTTAGGAAAGGTAAAAGGAGAAAATCAGATATTTATTGAGATTTTCAAGCTTATTTTGGCAATAGGTCTAATTTTTTCTTGATGATGCTCTTTTATGTCGATCGATATAATTTTATGACCAAATACATAAATCGACTCAAAGCACATCCTTTACGCTTGCTGCTTTATTTAGAGTGGGTTTTATTTAGTATTACGCTGATGGGGAGATTTAATGCTGCTAAAATGCATCCTAATCTCATGAAGTTGCCAATGCTTTCGCTTTTTCCCCAACTCAATGGCAATTTTTCTCCTTTATTCTTTTTATGCTTGATTACTTTTATCATCATTGGTTTAGGACAACCTAGTGATAAATATTGGGCAAACATTCGCTATACTGTCTTGGGATTTGTTTTAATCGCCCTAACTGGCATTACTAGTGGTACACATATCCATGTTTTACCCCCATTTCTATTAATTATGGTAATTAGAGGCTGTCTTAGCTTTAAATTACCTGGTTCTCTTGTGGTAGCAGGAATTTCTTTTTTCTGGTTTTCCAGTTCCTTATTGCTTTCAGTTCAACATAATTTGAATAGACTGAATAATATCAAACAAGTACCAGCAATTGTTACTCCAGGCTCAAAACCCATAATCATCCATCAGTTGTACACTAATGATGAGCAATTTCAAGGCTTCCTTATCGATATAGCGATCAATAGTACTCTTATATTTTGCTTAATTTCTTTGTTTGTTTTTCTTGTAGTTAATGCTCTGCTGTCTGAATATCGTTCTCGACAAGAATTGAGAGTTGTAAACCAAAGGTTACGCAAATACGCTTTACTAATTGAAGATAGAGCTATGCTGCAAGAGCGCAATCGTATCGCCCGTGAAATTCATGATTCTTTGGGACATTCCCTAACTGCCCAAAATATCCAATTAGCTAATGCCTTGTTATATCTGCATTCTAATCTCGATCGCACGGAGTCATTTTTAGTAGAAGCTAAAAAACTTAGTTCTCATGCCCTACAAGATGTACGCCATTCTGTAGCTACTTTACGCTCCGATCCTTTGCAGGGAAAGTCTTTAAGTTTAGCGATCGCCGAATTGGTAGCAGATTTAAAATATCGTACAGAGATTATCTACGATTGCGAAATCAATATTCCTCATCGACTAACGAACGAAATTACCACGACAGTTTATCGCATTGTGCAAGAAGCATTAACAAATATTATCAAACATTCTCAGGCACTAAAAGTCAAAATTTCCATACAGTTAGTAGCTAACGATCTTGAGGTACTGATTAAAGATAATGGCAAAGGATTTAACCCTCAAGAAAATACTACAGGATTTGGACTCCAAGGGATGCGAGAAAGAGCTACAGCTTTGGGAGGCAAATTTAATTTAGTTAGTCTGCCAGGAAGGGGATGTCAAGTTATCGCTACAATTCCTTTTTTTGATAAGTTATAACTAAGAACAATTTTCTGGCTATGATTCGCATTGCACTGGTAGACGATCAAACAATTATTCGCCAAGGACTGAAAAGCTTACTGGAATCTCAACCCGATTTTCAGATAGTTGGTGAGGCAGAAAACGGTAAAAGTGCGCTCGCACTCGTAGAACAGCTTTATGATACCCCACAACAACCAGATTTAATTTTAATGGATGTGCGCATGCCTATTATGGATGGTGTAGCAGCAATTCAAAAGTTAACCCAGAAATTTAGTTCCATCTCAATTTTGGTTTTAAGCACCTTTGATGACGATGAATACATTACTCAGGCAATGGAATTTGGAGCTAAAGGATATTTACTCAAAGATACGCCAATAGAGGAAATAGCCTATGCCATAAGATCTGCTACTAAAGGATACACTCAATTAGGACCAGGCTTATTTCAAAAATTTTTAACTCGCTCAGATAGTCAGAAATCAAATTCTCCGACAGTCTTGCCAAATGTTTTCCAAAACCTTACTCCCAGAGAAAAAGAAGTTTTATCCTTAATTGCTAAAGGCGCAAGTAATAAAGAAATCGCTCAACAATTATATATCTCCGAAAGAACAGTAAAAGCACATATTACCAGTATTCTCAGTCAATTGAATTTGCGCGATCGAACTCAAGCAGCAATTTTGGCGAATCAACATGGGTTTTTATAGTATAGATATTCTTTCAGCTATTGTTTACCGATAGCTGAAAGCTAATAGCTATTAGCTATTGAATCTACAGAAAACTTCTTCTAAGTCTGGGGAGTTACAGAAGTAGAAGCCTCTCCCTCTTCTGAAGCTGAGAAAAATCTTTGTGAAATCCAGGCGGTGAGAATATGGGATAATAATCCAATAGGTCCTGCAAAAAGACAGAGAATTAGAGAGTGAACTGTCCATACCCCAGTCCTTTGCCCTTCCCAATAAATCCAACGACCAACAAATAAATCCAGCACTAAAAAATGAACCCATCCTGTAGCTGCTATTCGTTCATCAGCAAAAAATTTAGCAATATCTGCTAACTGAGGATTAGACAAAGCTTGAGCCGATTCTGGGGTAATTGTTCCTGAAAAAAGATATATATACAAAGCTGCCAGGGCAACAAATGGCAAAAAAGACTCCATTACCTTTTTTGTGATTCCCCATCTAGGTAGAAAAATCATCAACACCCAGAAAGGAAGAACAAAAAGATTAGCAAGATCGAATAGCTGAGTAGTTGACATACAAATAAGATTCTTAAGTTATATTAC
>JBFRWE010000240.1:0-17012 GCA_051439345.1 Xenococcaceae cyanobacterium | reverse complement strand
TGGTTAGTTCACAGCTTTACTCCTGCTCATAATTTTATCGCCACTGTAGCTGTAGAAAACAAGTGTAATTCGATTCAGCAGGAAAAAATAAGATTTTGGACTATTAAATAAACTTAAGTTATAAGTTAATATGGCATTTTCCCCCTAAGATTTTGACAACTTAAATTAGGATTGCTGTTGTGTCCCAAGAACTCAAAAAAATTACAATCTATACTGATGGTGCTTGTACTGGTAATCCTGGTGCAGGCGGTTATGGTGCAGTTATTATCGATGGTGGAGAGAGAAAAAAAATCTCTGGTGGCTTTCGCCTAACTACTAATAATCGCATGGAAATGATGGCAGCGATCGCAGCTTTGCAAACCTTAGAAACACAATCTGCTGTTACCCTCCATAGCGACTCCAAATACATTGTTGATGCAGTAACTAAAGGTTGGGCAAAACGTTGGCAAGCAAACAATTGGAAAAGAAATAGTAAAGAAAAAGCCAAAAATCCTGACCTTTGGCAAGAATTGCTCGATTTATGCCATAAACATCAAATTGATTTTGTTTGGGTTAAGGGTCATGCAGGAATACCAGACAATGAATTATGCGATCGATTAGCTGTTGCTGCTGCTCATCAATCGGGCTTACCAGAAGATACTGGATATATGCAAACAATATAACCTATTTCCCCAACTAAATACTTTCCGCCTTACTCGTAATTAATGAAATCAATAATTGGCAAGCTACTGCGACAAAGATATCATATAGTCCAAGAATTAGGGAGAAGCAGCTTTAGTACAACTTATTTAGCTGAAGATAAAGATTTACCCCCTATTAATTATTGTGTAGTCAAAATTATTCAATTTGAGCATAGCAATGCTAACTTAAACCCTCAATCTGAACAGTGGGAGAATCTACAGAAGTATTTCGTTACCGAAGCTGTCAAGCTAAAAAGATTGGGGAAACATCCCCAAATTCCTCAATTACTAGACTATTTTGAGGAAAATTGGCAATTTTATTTGGTTCAAGAATTTATCGACGGAGAAAATTTAGAACAGATAGTGGAAAAAGGTCTTTTGAGTGAAAATGAGACTATCCAGCTTTTACAAGACGTACTCAACATTCTTGACTTTGTTCATCAACAGGGAGTAATCCATCAAGACATTCAGCCTTCTAATCTAATTCGTCGTCGCCAAGACAACAAAATATGTCTAATTGATTTTAGTGGGGTGAAACAAATTTCTCTCCAAGTCAATGCTCGATCGGAAGATTCCACTACTCAAATTATTGGTAAACTTGGTTATGTGCCTCCAGAGCAACAAGGGAGCAAAGCTAATTTTACTAGTGATATCTATGCTTTAGGCAAAACAGCTATTTATGCTCTTTCCTCGAAGTCTCCCCAGCGAGTAAATTTGCAAAAACTTGAATTAGATAATATTACTATCAATCTCCAAGAAGATGAAACCCAACACACTCTAACTAAAATTAGTCCCAGATTGACTAACATCTTGAATAAGATGGTCAAGCAAAACTATCTAGAACGTTATCAATCTGCGGTGGAGGTTTTGACAGAGTTAGAGAGAGAAGAAAATGTTGTCTATTTACCCCCTCCTTTTTTAGTTAATCCCCCTAATGAAGATTTTGAATCAGTACCTCAAACTTCTAGATCTAAGTTTAAAAAGCGCAAAATAATTCCATGGATATTGTTAATCATACCTTTTATTGCTGCTTTAATTACCTTCATTCTGGGTATTCATAAAAATAGGTATCGCGGTTTTGCTGAATATACAAATATTAACTACCAAATTACTATTAAGTATCCTAAATCTTGGACTATCAGACAATTAGAAGACCCCATTACAGGAGAAGTAGTGATGTTTTCTTCTCCCAAAGAAAATGAATCTGATATTTTTCAAGAAAGAATTTTTATTACAGTAGAAAATTTATTAGATGATATTGATAATCTCGATCAATATGCTGAAATATTAACTGATAGAATTAGTAGGAAATCAGGCTACGATATCAATGTTTTTCCTCAAGAAAGAATAAGGTTATCTAATCAAACAGCCAAAGAAATAGTCTATTCTCGTAAAATAGATGGGATTGAAATTAGACAATCAGAAATATTTACGATCGATAATGACCAGGCATATATAGTGACTTATATGGCTGAGCGATCGAAGTACTACAAATTTCTGAAAACAGCTAAAAAAACAATTAAATCTTTGGAAATTAACTAAGAGGGTTTTGTAAGCTTGGACTCACCTAAGTTGCATACTCTCTGTTGCCTATTCCCTCTTGCCTATTGCCTTGACCAGAATTGAAGAATGCAGTTTAAATGCGTCTAAGCTTAACAATAAATAAATTAACTTAATTTTAGACTAGACAAGATCTACTTATGGTAAGAATAATAAAGACTTGTTCTCTAGTAGAGAAGATTTACGAACCATAATGACTAAGTTACCAGATTGGAATGTACTAGCAGAAAATTCCTTAGCTGGGGAATTAATCGATCGCCCTTTAGCTCAAGCAGTCTTGAATGCGCCAGATGAAGTATTATTAGAACAACTGGCAGCAGCTTATCAAGTTCGTCGTTACTATTGGGGAAATCGAGTTAGACTGCACTTTCTACTTAATGCTCAAAGTGGTTTGTGTCCTGAAGACTGTCATTATTGCTCCCAGTCCAAAATCTCTACTGCGGAGATCGAAAAGTATCCTTTAATGGCAGAAGCTAAAATTTTGCAAGCTGCTGATCGTGCTGCGGAGTTAAAAGCAGGTACTTTCTGTTTTGTTATTTCTGGACGTTCTCCTTCCGAGTCAGTTTTTAACCGAGTGGTAGACGCAGTCAAAAAGGTTAAAACTCAACACGATTTAAAAATTTGTGCTTGCTTGGGGTTACTCAGTGAATCTCAAACCCATCGCCTAGCTGAAGCAGGAGTCGATCGAGTTAATCATAACCTCAACACTTCAGAAAATCATCATCCCCAAATTTGTACTACTCATACTTTTAGCGATCGAGTTAACACCATTAGGAATGTACAAGCAGCAGGGATTACAACTTGCTCTGGTGGTATTTTGGGTATGGGAGAATCCGACGATGATATTATCGATTTGGCTTACTCTTTAAGAGAATTAAATGTAACTAGTGTTCCTCTCAATTTTCTCATTCCCATTGCTGGTACTCCCTTAGCTAAAGTGAATGAACTCAATCCCCGTCGCTGTCTAAGAATTCTCTGTTTATTCCGCTTAATTCTACCTTCCCAAGAAATAAGAATTGCTGGAGGTAGAGAAGTACACTTGCGATCGCTACAACCTTTAGGATTATACCCCGCTAACTCCATTTTTATTGGCGATTATTTAACTACCGCAGGGCAAGCTGCTAAGGCAGATTTAGCCATGATTCGCGATGCAGGATTCGTCCTAGAAAATCCTGATGGTTCAGCTTTAGAAGTTAACAGTATATCTGAATTCGGGCGTTGCTGAATTAGTAATGATTTAAGCACTCGCAGCAAGAGTTTTCAACTTAAGGTATTGAAACTAAGCGCACAAATTTTTTCTTGCCCACTTGCAAGACTTTTCCATCTAACTGTTCGGGAGAATCAAAAGTTAGATTAACATCATTAATTCGATCGCCTTCTAAACGGACTGCACCACCTTGGATTTGTCTTCTTCCTTCGCCACTACTTTTACATAAACCACTAGCACCGAGAATAAAAAATAATTTGGCAGGAAATTCGACATCAGCTAGAGAATACTCAGGCACATTCTCGCTAGCAGCAGTATTTGCCTTAAGTACAATTTCTTCTGCGGTTTTTTGTGCTTTTAAGGTTGATTCTTTGCCATGATACTGAGAAACAATCTCGATCGCTAGTAATTTTTGGCATTCTCTAGGGTTAGCTGGTAATTTATCTAAATCTAAATCGGTTAACAGTTCAAAATAATCTTTTAGCAGCACATCAGGAGTCTTTTCTAATTTAGAATACATCGAAAGAGCATCTTCGTTCATCCCGACATAGTTACCCAAGGATTTAGACATCTTCTGTACTCCATCAGTGCCTAAGAGAATAGGCAACAATAACCCAAACTGAGTACGTTTACCAAAATGTCTCTGTAAATCGCGACCAACGGCAATATTAAATTTTTGGTCTGTTCCTCCCAATTCTACATCCGCTTCTAAGGCAACAGAATCATAACCTTGCATCAAAGGATAGAGAAACTCATGAAGAAAGATGGGTTTTTCTTGACTGTAACGTTCGGCAAAACCTTCTTTAGCCAACATTTGCCCTACGGTCATAGTAGCGAGTAATTCTTGAATTTGAGCCAAATCTAGCTTACCCAACCACTCAGAATTGTAGCGAATTTCTAATCTGCCTGGAGTATCAAAATCTAAAATAGGACGTAATTGGTCTAAATAAGTCTTAGCATTTTCTTTTACTTGTTCTGCGGTTAACTGACTACGCACTTCCGATTTTCCTGTCGGATCGCCAATTTGTGCCGTAAAATCGCCAATAAGAACTATGGCTGTATGACCAGCATCTTGAAAGGCGCGTAACTTACGAAAAGCGATACTATGACCGAGATGAATATCTGTTCCTGTGGGGTCTATACCCAACTTTATTCGCAAAGGTCGATCGCTTTGTTTAATTCTTTGCACTAAGTTTTCTTCAGGACTCTGGGAGTCAGATCGATCGGGGAAAATTTCGCTTGTGCCTCTGTATAACCAGTCTAGATTTTGGGCTTGTTCAGACATTACCAATTACATTTTTAGCTCCAGAATACCAAGTTACCAAATAATTAGCCCCAATTGTTGGATAGCAATCCTATTTGATTTAGTATGAGTTCTGATAAGTAAGTAGGTGGGTGTAATTAATTATAAAATGAGGGAAGGCAGTGGGAGCAGAGGGGCAGAGGAAGCAGGGGAGAAATAAAACGTTATCTATCTTATATTTAATTGCGTTCAGCTACTTATCTACTAGGTAAGATACTAAAATTAGATATTTGAAAAAATTTTCCTCAGTTTTCTTGGTCATTTTCTGGTCATTTTTTTTCTTTAACATCACTATCAAGTACTAAACGAGTAAGGAAACTTAAGAATGCTAGAATCATCACTCTGTAATAGCAACGGAACTAATAGCCAGAAAAACTTAATTAAAAATTTCGTCCCTGATGAGATTGACGCGAATAGTAACCAAGAATTTCAAAATTTGGTCAATCAAATGATTCTCAATCTGGTGGCAAAAACTGAAGCGGAGTTAATGACAATTTCGACCATAACTCAGAAATATAAAGAAATAGCACCCCAAAAAAATTAATTAGTGCGAGATCGCTCGATTCCGTCCAATGGGGGAGTTGTTAGTGTAGATTTTGGTTTGTCTGTTAAATCTAAACACATTCCTGAAGAAAAAATGTAACTCATGCCCACAACAGTAGTTCTTTCATTAACCTCTACCTTCAGCATATTTCTAACAACCATTGCTCAGACACCAATTCCCATCGGTAATTTAAGACATATACCAGAGACAACGACTGCGGGCGTAGTTCGGAGTGTCGTAGGTAATCAATTTATTTTGGATGATGGTACAGGGCAATTGATTGTAGATCCAGGTATTTGTTGGAATCCCCAGAATCAGCTTACTGTCGGAGAAACAGTGACAGTAATAGGAGAATATGAAGACTATGATTTCGATGCTTTTCGCATTATCCGCTCTAGTGGAGAGGTAATTAAACGCGATCGATCTCAAGATTCACCACCTTGTAATCAGTAGCTTTCTTCATCAATTAACAAAGCACTATTCTTTTTTTACTCACTACTTTATTTAGGCTCAATAGGTATCATGATCGGAAATATTAGCTACCGAACTCTTATCGGACTCACATTTACAGGTATAGCTGTATCTGCTCTTGCTTCAGCCCTTCATGCTGAGGGTAATAGATTTACTGGTAATGTAGAGCGAGTTTGGGAAGATGGTTTTAGTCTCAATACTGGCGATCGCACTATCAGAGTAGATTCCTGGGATGTCTATGGAGATAATACCCCACAGAATGTGTCAGTAGGCGAGCGCTTGACTGTCACAGGAGAATTTGATGGTGGAGAGTTTGATGCCAATTTCATCTTCGAGTAGATTTTCTAGTTTATTAGATCGCCCACAAAAATAAATCAAACATCACAACTTGTCCTTTTGACTTTTGACTTTAATCTTTGACCTTTGACAGAGAATAAAATTTCTCTCCTAAATCCCTATTCTCAATTTTCATTTCTCCCTCCGCTCCCTCTGCTCCCTCCGCTCCTTCTGCTTCCTCCGCTCCCTCCGCTCCCTCTGCTCCCTCCGCTCCCTCTGCTCCCTCCGCTCCCTCCGCTCCCTCTGCTTCCTCCGCTTCCTCTGCCCGTCTCAACCGTCAAATCTTAAAATCATACCCCTGAAAGGCTCCCCTGTCTTCCTCTCATTTTCAACCTAATTATACCTACCCAATTAAATCCATGTTTTCAACACTAAAATCTAACCCCTGTATCATCACTTGTGCTATTGCGGGAACAACATCTCGTCGGCTGAATCCCAATGTGCCAATTACACCGAAAGAACAAGCTCGCGCTATCGAGGAAGCCTTTCAAGCTGGTGCAAGAGTTGCTCATGTACATCCAAGAGAAGATGATGGTAGCGAATCTCATCGTCCAGAAAGATATCAGGAGGTACTATACGAAATTAAGTCTAGATGTCCTGAAATTATTGTGGAAATTTCGACCCGCGCCACCAGCATTGAGGATGGTATCGATCGAGGTAGCTGTGTTGAACTCACACCACAGTTGTGGGGCAATAATGATAGTCTCAAACCCGATCTAGTTTCCCTCAACACAGGAACACTAAATCTTCGAGGGCGAATTTTTCTCAATTCTCCTCTAGATATTGAATTACAAGCTCGACGAATTTACAATGCGGGTATCGTACCAGAATTAGATGTTTTTGAAATCGGGCAGATGGAAAATGCTTTCGAGCTTGTCCGCCAAGGAGTACTACAAAATCCACTCAATTTTCTCTTTGTACTTGGCAGTGGTGGGATATCAGCCGATCCAGCTAATCTTTTACACTTTGTGCGCTCCCTACCACCTGGAACTCATTGGACTGGATTAGGTGCGGGAAGATACAATTTTCCCATCGCTTCTCTGGCTATTCACTTAGGTGGTCATGTTCGTACAGGACTAGAAGATACAACCTATATTCGCAAAGGTATCAAAGCTAAGTCTAATGCTCAACTAGTCGAGCAGATGGCAAACCTATGTGAAATCTATGGTAGAACCATTGCTACACCACAACAAGCTCGTGAATTATTAGGATTATCCTCCCAAACCGTATCTAATTTAAATCTTGCATATGCTGAACTATCAAACTGAAACAAAAATCTTGACTGAAAGTGCTTTTGGCGTTTTTGCTCTTGGGGATAAAGTCCCCAAAATTCATCCAAAAGCTTGGATTGCCCCCACAGCTTTAGTTATTGGCGATGTCGAAATAGAAGAAGGTGCATCAATCTGGTTTAATGCTGTGCTGCGAGGGGATAGATCTCCCATCTATATTGGTAAATATACTAATATTCAAGATGGATGTGTTATTCACTCAGATGGAACACCTGTTTATGTAGGCGATCGCGTTAGTGTGGGACACAGAGCTACTTTGCATGGATGCTCTATTGGTTCAGGCTCTCTAATTGGTATTAATAGTGATGTTTTCGATCGAGTTTCCCTTGGCTGTAATTGTATAGTTAGTGCAGGTAGCCTAGTTACTAAATCACCCAATCCAACTGATGGCGTTGTTTTGCGTGGAGTACCAGCTAAAGTCTGTCGGGAAACTCGCCCACAAGAAATCGAGCAAAACATAGTCCGTTCCCAGAGATATGCACAAACAGCAGAACTATATCAGCATTCGCTGAGGAAAATTGAATTATAATCCTATGTTACATTTTTTAGGACTTTTGCCGTTAGGAATTATAGTGGGTTTAGTTGCAGCCCTACTAGGGATTGGAGGGGGTTTACTCTATGTCCCTGCTCTAACCTTAGTAGGGGCTAGCCCAATCCAAGCTACTGCCACTAGCTTGCTAGGAATCTCTCTCGGCGCGATTTCTAGCTCGTTTCAGAATTGGCGTTCACAATATTTAAATACTAAATTAGTCATTTTGCTAGCCATTCCTGCCATGTTATCTGTAGGAATTGGGGTAGCAGTTGCTAACCGCCTTGCCGAGAATTATCTGTTGTTTGGCTTTGCTGGATTGCAGTTATTAGCCATCTACCTGATCAACTGGAAAAAAAATCTAGCGAGATCGTACCGAAGCAAGACAACTAAATCAGTCTCCTTACCCAAAGCAGCTTCTATTGGTTTTTCGGCAGGAATTTTATCAGGAGTGTTCGGAGTTGGCGGAGGTATTATTATGGTACCTCTGCAAAGGTCATTTCTCGGAGAGTCCCTTAAAGCATCTATCACCACTAGCTTAGGCGCAATTGTCTTAATCTCTGGAGTAGGGGTCACTCAACACGCATTAGCAGGTAATGTACTTTGGTTGCCTGGGTTGCTCCTTGGTTTAGGAAGTTTAATCGGCGGACAGTTAGGAGCAAGGTTGTTACCGAAAATGCCAGAAATCTGGGTGCAATATCTATTTACAGGATTATTGATTTCTCTTGCTATCTATATGGTTCAGACAGCTTTGAGCTAATAGAGACTTACAGCAATAATCAAAAACAAGCTTTTTAATTAATTTGAATCCTTGAAAAAATAGGAAAAATTAAGACTACTACTCAAAATCTGTTTGAAGCTTAGTTTTGATTAAGTTTTCTTGCTCTGGAGTAAGACTGATATTCATAGTCAAGTTCTATTGATACCGTTTCTTATTGTACAGGAAGAAAACTCTCAATCAAATAAGTTAGATCGGTGACAGTACCTCAGAAGAAAGGGCCGATCGATTAGAGATTTATTTCTTAAGAGGATGAGAAATTAGTTATGTTTCTCATCCTCATCCTGTTAAATTAGCCGACAGTACCTTCTAACTTCAGACTGAGTAACTTATCTGCTTCGGCTGCAAATTCCATCGGTAACTCGTTTAAGACATCTTTACAGAAGCCACTAACCAGCATAGATACCGCATCTTCTTCGGAGATACCCCGTTGAGCAAAATAGAACAATTGTTCTTCACCAATTTTAGCGGTAGAAGCTTCGTGTTCTACGGTTGTTTTATTATTATCTACCTGGATATAAGGGAAAGTATTAGCTTCAGCATTATCGCCAATTAACATCGAGTCACACTGAGAATAATTTCTCGCACCGTCAGCTTTAGCACCCATTTTGACTAAGCCTCGGTAGCTACCTTTAGAATTACCAGCAGAAATTCCTTTAGAAATAATGGTACTGCGGGTATTTTTGCCAATATGCACCATTTTTGTACCTGTATCTGCTTGCTGCATATTATTAGTTAAGGCGATCGAATAAAACTCCCCTACAGAATTATCCCCTACCAATACACAACTAGGATATTTCCAAGTAATAGCAGAACCAGTTTCTACTTGTGTCCAAGAAATTTTAGAATTAACTCCTTTACACAAACCGCGCTTGGTTACAAAATTGTAAATACCACCTTTGCCTTTTTCATCTCCAGCAAACCAGTTTTGGACAGTAGAGTATTTAATATCAGCATTGTCTAAAGCTACTAACTCGACTACCGCAGCATGAAGCTGATTACTATCGTACATCGGTGCGGTACAGCCTTCTAAGTAGCTAACAGAAGCACCTTCTTCTGCCACAATTAAAGTACGTTCAAATTGTCCAGTATCCCCAGTATTAATACGGAAATAAGTAGACAATTCCATGGGACAGGTTACGCCTTTAGGAATAAAAACGAAAGAACCGTCACTAAAAACAGCAGAATTTAAGGCAGCAAAATAATTATCAGCTACAGGAACAACACTACCAAGGTATTTCTGCACTAATTCTGGATGTTCTTGCAAAGCTTCCGAAATGGAACAGAAAATAACACCTTCTTCTGCTAACTTTTCTTTAAAAGTGGTAGCTACAGAAACGCTATCAAAAATTGCATCTACCGCTACATTACTCAATCGCTTTTGCTCTGATAAGGGAATACCTAATTTTTCAAAGGTTTCTAGTAAGGTAGGATCGACTTCTTCTAAGCTATCGAGCTTTTCTTTTTTCTGCTTGGGCGCAGAATAGTAAATGATGTCTTGATAGTCTATGGGTGGATATTCTACATGAGGCCAAGCTGGTTCAGTCATAGTTAACCATTTACTATAGGCTTTGAGGCGAAACTCCAGCATAAATTCTGGCTCATTTTTCTTGGCGGAAATTAAGCGGATAACGTCTTCATTTAATCCGCGAGGAATAGTATCAGTTTCGATATCTGTAACAAAACCGTATTTATAGGGTTGATTGACTAAGGTTTTGACTGTAGCACTCATAGTAATAGGTAGATATTAGTGTTCTGCTGCTCTAACTTTTTCGGTTTTTTGTTGTCAGAATAGGGTTAATGGCTCTTTTTCCTTGTACAATTTGACATAAGGATGTTAGGCCTTGCCCTATTTATATTTAAACAACAAATTTGTTGTTTAAGTCTATTGTAAGTTACATTAGCAACAAAGATGTTGTCAAAGTAAAAATTTTTTTTTCTTAATCTTTTTTTATCGATCTTGTTTTAAAACTCAAAATTTAGTGATAGGACGATGATGACCACTGGTTTCCCGTCTACAAAGCAAAGTATTTTGCAATATCTTCTCAAACAAGGTGAAGCAACAGCACGACAGCTAGCTATCACCCTACAAATTAGTCAGCAAGGGGTGCGTCGCCATCTCAATGAATTAGAAGCTGATGGGTTAATTGAATATCAATCAATACAGAACGGTATGGGACGACCCCAACATCTGTATCAACTCAGTCGTGAAGGGCGATCGCTTTTTCCTCACCGCTATGGAGAATTTGCCGTTTCTTTTCTAGATGCTTTAGCAGAAACCGTAGGAAAGGAACAGGTAAGTAAAGTTTTAGAAAAACAATGGCATAAAAAAGCAGCAGAATATCGCGACCGCGTTGGTCAAGGTTCTCTCCAAGATAGAGTCACCAGATTAATGGAATTACGCCAGGAAGAAGGCTACATGGCGGAGCTACATGAGGTTTCTCGCCCAGGAAATCAACAGCAATTTATTTTAGCCGAACATAATTGTGCTATTTCCGAAGTGGCAGAGTCTTATCCTAGTGTGTGTGGACATGAATTAGAGATGTTCGCGGAGGTATTGCCTGATTGTACGGTAGAAAGAACTCACTGGATTAATAATGGGGAACATCGTTGTGGATATTTAATTCAAGCCAAGGAATAGTGAGTTATTAGTGCGATCGTGCTGTAGATAATCTTTGCCCCTCCTGCTACTATTGTTTCCTCGTTTACTTCGGTAATTTTAGATGCGAGGTTATTAACTGTCCCTGCAAGGGTTTGAACCGTGGCAGTTCCCTCTGCTCTCTATTTTCTCGAAAAAGCACACTTCCTTAATCTTCCACCAAGGTCTTACAACTTAGAGCTAATCGCGAAGCGGTTTCAAATACTTTACAATAGTAAACCATAATCAACTTTAGTATAGATTACATTTTATTTACCATGTCAGTCCTAGCGACGATCGCCGTATTGGGATTATTAATTGCTGTCCACGAATTAGGACACTTTGCAGCAGCACGTTTACAAGGGATTCATGTCAATCGTTTTGCCATTGGTATGGGTCCTGCTCTGCTAAAATATCAAGGTTCACAAACAGAATATTCTTTAAGAGCATTACTTTTTGGTGGCTATGTGGGTTTTCCTGATGATGATCCAGATAGCCCTATTCCTCCTGACGACCCTAACTTACTCCGCAACCGCCCGATTCTCGATCGAGCGATCGTGATTAGTGCAGGGGTAATTGCTAACCTGATTTTTGCCTATTTTTTACTAGTTGGTCAAGGCATAACCATCGGCTTTCAGGAAGTAAATTATCAACCTGGGGTCTTAATTCCCCAAATGGTGGCAGAAGAAAATTCCGCAGCCAATCAAGCAGGAATTAAAGCAGGAGACATTATCTTGGCAATAGAAAATCAAGAGTTAACAGCGTCTACAGAGTCTCTTGATATTGTCAGAAAAAAAATTCAAAGATCTCCTAATCAACCCATAGAATTAACTATTTTACGGAAAGAGAAAACAATTTCTCTGACTGTAACACCAGCAGTAAATCAAGATGGGCAAGGGAAAATTGGCGTGATGCTTGCCCCCAATGGAGAAGTAAATCGTCATCGCTACGGTAATATTATTGAAGCTTTTAGCGCATCAGCAACTGAATATCAAAGAATTGCGCAACTAATCGGTAAAGGTTTTTGGCAACTAATTAGTAACTTTGGTGAAAATGCCGAACAGGTAGCAGGGCCAGTTGCTATTGTAGCGGTAGGTGCAGAATTAGCTAGTAACGACCTCAGCAACTTATTTCAATTCGGTGCTTTAATTAGTATTAACCTCGCAATCATCAATATCTTACCTCTACCTGCCCTAGATGGAGGACAATTAGCTTTTCTGGCAATTGAAGGAGTATTAGGTAAACCTTTACCAACTAAACTTCAAGATGGAATTATGCAAACTGGGTTTGTTTTACTTTTAAGCCTTGGCGTTTTTCTGATTGTTCGGGATACAGCTAACTTGGCTTTTTTCCAAGGTTTATTCCAATAAGTTGCTATCTGAAAAATTGCTATTGTGAGTATTCCTCGTAAATGGTCGGCAACCAAAAAGCGATCGCAGGAAATCTTAATTCTACTCAAACGAATGTACCCTGATGCTACTTGTAGTCTAGACTATGAGACTACAGTGCAATTACTAGTCGCGACTATTCTTTCTGCCCAGTGTACGGATGAGCGAGTTAATAAAGTGACTCCTGCTTTGTTTGAGCGGTTTCCAGATGCTCCTGCTTTAGCTGCTGCTAATCGAGAAGAACTGGAAAATCTCATTCGTTCCACTGGTTTTTATCGCAATAAAGCTAAAAATATTCAGGGTGCTTGTCAACTAATTGTGAGTGAGTTTGATGGAGAAGTACCCAAACAAATGGAGCAATTGCTTAAGCTGCCAGGAGTAGCCCGTAAAACTGCTAATGTAGTTTTGGCTCATGGTTACGGCATTATAGTCGGGGTAACTGTAGATACTCATGTAAAAAGGATTAGTCAAAGACTAGGACTTACGAAACAAACCGATCCTGTCCGTATCGAAAAAGACTTAATGGGGATTTTACCCCAACCAGACTGGGAAAACTTTTCTATTCGCATAATTTATCATGGCAGAGCAGTGTGTAAAGCTCGCAAACCAGCTTGTGATGTTTGCCAACTAGCTCATTTATGCCCTTCGGCTTTAAATCAGTAAATTCGTCCAACCTATATGTTTGATACTACTGGAAAAGTTAGTACAAAAAGAGTTTTAGAATATATCAACGCTCCGCATCATGGATAAAGCAATTGCCAAGAAATCTTGTCAAGTTCTTGATACTTTCTACTTATGTTATATAACTTGAGCGGGCAAAGCCTGGCACTTCGCAGTCAGCGACAGCACGGCTCGGAACGCGATCGCATTTTTTAAACAAGGTGTCTTTTCGGGGTGAGAGTTTCTCGAATATGTCTCAAGTATCTTGGAAGATTTGCTCGGCGACTACAGCTTTAACTATAGCTTCTTGGTTAAATATAGCTACTACTACACTAGCTCAAACACCTTTGTCAGGAGTAATTCAAAAGATCGATCGTTACAGTTTAGAAAGACAGCCAGAAGCGGTCCCAAACATTACTAAAGTCAACCAATTGCAAGATGTATCGACTACAGATTGGGCTTATGAAGCATTACAAAGCTTAATTGATTGCTACGGTTGTATTACAGAGATTTCCAATTTGACTTATCTAGGAAGCAAAACTTTATCTCGCTACCAATTTGCTGTAGGTTTGAATTCTTGTCTTAAGCAAATCGCAAGTTTAATCAACTCTTCAGGAACAGTAGTTAGGAAAGATATCGAGATTATAAATCGTCTATCTCAAGATTTTGCTTTAGAAATCACTACATTAGGCAGTAAAGTTGATAATTTAGAACGTCGCCATAGTTTTATTGAAAACCGTCAATTTTCTACTACTACCAAACTGACGGGTGAAGTAGTTTTGGGGTTGGCGAGTGTTTTTGCTGGTTCTCAAGATAATGGTGAAAAAGACATAGAGCGGGTAGCCGTTTTAGGGGATAACATTACTCTAGAGTTAGAAACTAGCTTTACTGGAGAAGATGCACTATCAATTGAACTAGAGGCGGTCAATTTTCCCTCCTTTGCCGATAAAACGGGTACATTTCAGGGTGATTTAGCTTTTGGTGGCTCTAACGATAACAATCTTGACTTAGACTTACTTACCTATACTTTTCCTGTAGTAGATAATCTAGAAGTAATTGTCAGTGCCACAGGTGCAGGAGCCGACGACATCGCCGAGACTATTAACTTTCTTGAGGGGGATAATGGTGGAAATGGAGCAATTTCTAATTTTGGCGGACTCAATCCTATTTATGAGACGGCTGAAGATGCAGGTTTAGGGATTATTTACGAGTTGGGAGAAACTATGGAAATTAGTGCTGGTTATCTAGCTTCTCCTGCTAACGAACCTTCATTTGAAGGCGGTATTTTTAATGCGCCTTATGGTGCTATTGGGCAAATTACAGTTAGTCCTAGCGATCGCCTGAGTTTAGCTTTTACTTATATACACAGTCGCAACCAAAGCGATACAGAAACTGGTAGCACTCTGGCAAATTTACAATCTCTTACAGAAGAAGAATTTGGCGAAGCTGTACCTACTGTAAGCGACTCTTATGGCGTTGAGTTTTCTTGGCTGGTGAGCGATCGCTTGGTTTTTGGAGGTTGGGGTGGATTATCCAAAGTAACTACTTTATCTTCTCTAGAAGGACAGATCGATCGCGGTACGCAAAACATTTGGAATTGGGCAGCAACTTTAGCTTTTCGGGATCTAGGTAAAGAAGGTAATCTAACAGGTATTATCGTCGGGATGGAACCTTGGGTAACAAATTCAAGTATTGATACTTTAGGAAAAGATGAAGATATTTCGTTCCATTTAGAAGCCTTCTATCAATATCGAATTACAGATAATATTGCAATTACTCCTGGGATAGTTTGGATTACCGCTCCAGATAATAATCGTAACAACAACGATCTAGTTATTGGTGTAATTCGTACTACTTTTACCTTTTAACAGAGGGAAGAAAGAGATGAGAATTTTAATTGTCGAAGATGACGATCGCATAGCCAAACCTTTAGCTGAAGACTTAAGACACCAGCATCATGTAGTAGAAATTGCTGCTGATGGTAGGTCAGGATGGGAATACACTCAGGCGATCGCTTATGACTTAATTTTACTAGATTTAATGTTGCCCAAACTAGACGGAATTAGTCTTTGTAAGCAGTTAAGAGCATCTCATTACAATGCGCTAATTTTAATGCTTACTGCTAAAGATACTACTAACGATAAAATAATCGGCTTAGATGCTGGTGCAGATGATTATTTAGTTAAACCATTTGAAATCGGAGAATTAGCTGCTAGGATTCGCGCTTTATCTCGCAGAAACTTAGAAACTAAACCGCCAGTTTTAAATTACGGCAAACTGCAACTCGCTCCTGCCAACAGCGAAGTTACTTGTGACGGTAAAGTTATGAGCCTTACTCCTAAAGAGTATATGATTCTAGAGTTATTGATGCGCTACCCAGCGCGGGTTTTTAGTCGCTCGGCACTCTTAGATAAACTGTGGGAATTGGATAAAGCTATTACCGCGGGCGATCGTACTGTGAGAACTCATATTACTAATTTACGCCACAAACTCAAAGCAGCAGGAATGTCCTCAGATTGTATCGAAACAGTTTATGGTTTAGGTTATCGTCTGCGTAGTAATAATAACTAACTGGATTTAAACTGATTCATTTACTTTATCTTTCTTTTGTCTAAAATTGTGTTAATTAACTAGATTAAGAGCTAACAGAATGAAACTGGTCTTTGAAATTCCCGACGAAGCTTTACTAGACTTTGGTAAAGAAGCAATAGAACGAGAAATACAAGATAGTCTCAAGTGGTTACATCTCCGCCGTGATTTGACCAAATTAGCCAAGAGTTTAAAGGCAACTTGGCAGGAATCTGATTATCAACAAGAGCTTTCAGCAATTCGCGCAGAGGCTTGGCAAGAGTATAAACAGAATTTGGAATTATAGTTAATGGAAGTTGTCGCTGATTCTAACATTATTTTTTCTGCTCTCATCAGTGGTAAGTCTTCCTATTTAGATATCTTCAGAGTTGTAAAGATATACGTACCAAATTTTATATTTTTGGAAATTGAGAAATATGAGGCAAGAATTATCAAAAAAACCAAAATCAAGAATACTTTCAGGACTTTTGTACGGGATTTATTTACCCAGGTCATTGTAATTCCTAAGCTGGCGATCGCGCCAGAAAGTTTAGCTCGTGCTTATGATTTGTGTAGTGATATTGATGAAAAAGATACTCCATTTTTAGCTCTGAGCATAGAATTGAATATACCTTTATGGACAAATGACAAGTTACTGATTGATGGATTACGGAATAAAGGTTACATCAATATAATCGACAGTGAAGCAATTTTCGATCTGCTCTAACACTATTTCTAAGAGTAATAGATGTTTAATAGCTGATATCGAGTTACGCCAAACAAAAAAATTTAACAACAGGTAAATCTTGATAAGTTCTTGATGTTTTTGAAATAGATGTAGATTGTTGCAGGGAAAAATTAGTAGCGACAATGCTTGCTTTGACTAATTCAGTTTTCCCTTTCAACAAATAATTTATTAAAAATATTGAAGAAAGATTAAGATGGACAATTTACTTCCAGATTTTAACCAAGCTACTTTTGAGTCGGGTACTCCTATTGACAATCCTTACTTTCCTCTAACACCAGGAACAGTTTTGACTTATGAAGAAGAACAATATGAG
>JBFRWE010000239.1:0-18981 GCA_051439345.1 Xenococcaceae cyanobacterium | reverse complement strand
TAACTGTTAACTGATTAAGCTTTTTGCTTTTCGCCTTTACTAGCTAGATAAGCCAATCCAAAACAGAGTATGGCGTTGATTGCCAGAAAAGAACGAGCCACTAGCTCCGAGCCTAAACCTGTTACCGCAGGATCGATCGCAGCACTAATAGCTAAACAAGCTGATACCCCTAATGCAGAGCCAATAGCAAACCATTTAAGGGTTTTATTTCCTAAGAATAGAATGACTAGCACTAAAGGAATGAGAATACTAGCAGTAAAAGGATTAAGGATAGTATTTCCTGCTGGTACATTACCTAATTCTGGGATAGAACTACCTAATACACGGAAGGGCCATTGAGGTAGATCGAAAACATACAAACCTTGTAAGAAAAATAAGCCAGAACTACCCAAAACAAGACCACTATTTAAACCAAAGGTAAAGGGTAAATAGTTACGTAAAAACCAAGCTAGCAAGTAAGAACCAACTACCATCAAAATTTTAGGTAGTAATGCCACTGCACCACCATCAAGCCAGAAGCGAGGGTTGAGATAACCATTATCCCGTACCCAACGGAAAAAGTCGCGAAAGGTAATTTGTCCTTTTAAAGCTAATTTAACTGCTTCTGCTGCATTTAAATGACCTGCACCAAAGTGATTGAGAGGATCTTCCTGAACTGAGCGTGCCGATCTTTTGAGAACATCTAATACTTGTTCTGGTTCACTAATACCTGATGCTTTAATTAAAGCTGCCACTCCAGCAACGTGAGGTGCTGCCATACTTGTGCCTTGAAAACCAACAAAAGTTGATTCTCCTGTACTGGGATCGATGGTATTTTGAATAATTTTAGCAGTTTCACTACCACCAGGGGCAGAAATGTCTACTCCTGCGCCGTAGTTGGAATAAGGTGCTTTTTCTCCAGCAGCATCGGTAGCAGCTACACTGATAACGCGAGGATAACGGGCGGGATAAGAAGAAGCATTGCGGTTTTCGTTACCAGCAGCAGCAACAATCACTACACCTTGATCATAAGCATAGTTAATCGCTTCTTTCATTAGGTGACTCTCCCCACCACCGCCTAAACTCATATTAATTACATCTGCATGATTGTCGGCAGCAAATTTAATCGCTTCTGCGATATCCGCTACAGTTCCTCCGCCACCAGCAGAAAGAACCTTTAAAGGCATAATTTGAGCTTCGTAAGCAATACCTGCTACACCATAACCATTATTGGTTGATTGTGCGATCGTCCCGGCAACATGAGTACCATGACCATTATCATCATTGGCACTAACTTTATCATTAACAAAATCATAACCTTTAATCACTTTAGTTGATTTGAGGTCAGGTACTTTGGTAACTCCAGTATCGATAACCGCGACAGTAACCCCATCTCCTTTGGTTTCGTCCCATGCTTGTTCTACGTTAATATTATGCAAGTTCCATTGTTTGTTATATTCTGGATCGTTGGGAACTTCTAACTGATGATAGATATAGTTGGGTTCGATGTATTCTGTATCTTTGACTAAGTCTGAATTTCTTAGAGCTTCAAGGGTTGTTCGATCGCCCTCTACTACATACACATTGTCGTCAATAGAGAAAATACTGTTGAGGGTTGCCGATCGATTATATTGTTGAGATATTGCTTTGATTTCTTCTCTAATTTCACTGTTAGGAATATCTTCTCTAAAATCTAGAATAATTGAATCAAAGTCTCCTTGGTTGGCTAGTCCCTGAAAATTTGACAGAGCGAAAGTTAAGCCCAAGATAAATAAACCAAGTAGCAGAAATTTTTTCATTGCCACCCCTGTCCCCTGCGTGCATTTTATCTTCTACGATAACTTATCTTCTCACTGACGAGACGGGAATAAAAAAGCTATAGGCTATTAGCTAGTAAATGGATGGGTATTTTGAGGGCTAATAACTTATAGCTACTGTTAATACCTACAATTTGGGTAAAATTAGACAGCTAAATGCTGTTCTACAACATTAACTAATCGATTAGTCCAATAGCTAGTAAGTTCTCCATCGACGGCTTCTACCATTACTCGAATAACTGGCTCAGTCCCTGAAGCACGGACTAAAATTCTGCCTTGTTCTCCCATCGCCGTTTCTGCTTGGGCGATCGCTTTTTGTAAAGGCTGACATTCTTGCCATTTACTACGGCGATCGCGGTCTTCTACCTTTACATTTCGTAAAATTTGGGGATAGGTTTGAAAACTACCATCAAGCAATTCAGCTAAACAAACACCAGATTGAGCAACTAGAGTAGTCAGATGGAGAGCAGTTTGAATACCATCCCCAGAAACCCCATGATGATGGCAGAGAATATGTCCTGATTGTTCACCGCCAAGCATTGCTCCAGTACGCCACATTTCTGCTTGTACATGGCGATCGCCTACTGCTGTTCTCGTCATTTTACCGCCTAGTTTTTGCCAAGCTCTTTCAAAACCCAAATTTGCCATTACTGTGGCGATAATTAGATCATCGGGTAGTTGTTTTTGCTGTTTAAGCTGATTGCCCCATAGATAAAGAATATAATCCCCATCTACTACTCTCCCCTGGGCATCAACAGCCATTACCCTGTCTGCATCTCCATCGAAAGCAAAGCCGAGGTCTGCTTGATGTGCTTTAACTGCTTGTTGTAGGGAGTTGAGATTAGTAGAGCCACAGTTGACATTTATGCGATCGCCATCTGCTCGAGCGTGCAGACAAATAACTTCTGCCCCCAATTGCTCAAAAATAGCTGGTGCAACTTGTACTGATGCACCCCAAGCTAAATCTAGAACAATCCGCATACCCTGAAAATTTAATTGCTGGGGTATTTTTGCTACTAAAGAGTGAGTGTAATTTTCTACTAGAGAAGAACGGTAATAATGTTTACCCCAACTAGATGAAGTGACTAAATTTGTTCCTAAAGATTGATGGTCATATAAACCTCTTAATTTAGCTTCGATGAGTTGAGTCAAAGAATCTGCTAATTTTACCCCGCGATCGCTAAAAAATTTAATACCATTATCTGCTGGTGGATTGTGACTAGCAGAAATCATTACGCCTCCCATTGCCTCAGTCATGTTAGCAATCGAAGCAACACAGGGGGTAGGGCATAATCCTAAATGCCATACTTCTAAACCCGCAGAAGTAAAACCAGCAGCCATTGCCATTGCTAGCATATCGCTGGAGTTACGAGAGTCTTGTCCAATAACTATTGGGGCTGAGGTTTGAGCAAATTCCTTTAATACTTCCCCAGCACAATAGCCTAGTTGCAGAGCGAAGGATGCATTAAGTACATCTCCTACTTTACCTCGGATACCGTCTGTACCAAACAAAGGAGTTTTAGGTAAATAATTACCCAAAGTACTACTCTTTGGCTGTAATTTTTTAATTAAAGTCTGACTAGAATAACTCACACCACTAATCTCCATTCGCGTTTGTATACGCTGTAATAGCTCAAATCTTATTATTAAACTTTAATTTATAAAGTATAAGGTCAGACATAAGAATATAACTTATGCTTGTTTGTTTTAAGGGACTAGATAAGCAAAATCCCCACCCTAAATTAAACTACTAATCTTGATTTTGGGTTAAGTTTGTACTTTCTTTGCGTAGAAAGTAATGATCTTAGTCTGTAATTTTACTTATTAGCTCAAGATTAAGTCAATCATAAGCTCTGAACTAATTTTTACGCCATAAAGATTTGAGTAAGATTACCCATTTAAGATGAAATCTGGGTAAGGGTTGGTTCAGATCTCTATATATTTAAAAGGATTATAGTAGAGACTCCATTTCCCCTTGAGTTAATCCTTGTTGAAGATAATTAGGATTATCTGGATTATAAGGACTGCTAGCGCGATCGATCTTAATAATTTTGGCTGTGGTGGAAATTACAGGGATATCTGGATCGAAGTTAGTTGGGTGCATTAAAGAACTGGAAAAGCCTTTAAAAATCATCACCTCATCCATCTCGTCTTCTATTTCTAGAGTGACAATTAAAACTTCTTCTGGGTGTTTTCTGGTATACTCTTCTAAACGCTGACCAAAAGATTGAGACATTATTTTTACCTGGAATTTTAGATATTGTCTTCACTATAATTATTGTTCTAGAGCAGAACGTCCTTGTTTGCCCAAACGAATTAAGACAAAATAAGCTAAATAAATTAGATAGAAAGTTAAGCCTACCATCCCCATAAATCCTAAAAATCCTTCATTGTCAGGTTTAGAATGAACAATTTGCTTGTATATTTGGGGAACTTCTAACCAAACTTGGCAAAATGGAGTAGCTAATGCACTCTCATTAAAGCTACAAGAGAGAAAAGGAATAGTAGCGATCGCTCCAATTGTACAGTAGATCGTTGTTGCCCACCGCCAAGAAGTCAATGTCAATTTAAGAGTATTTGTGGGTGTATCGACAATTTCCTCGTTTAAATCTACCCAAAACCATAACGATAGGGGAATAAGTATACGGGCAGCAATACTGGTGATATAACCAAGACTCCAACCTGGAATCATGAGATAGACGGTAATCATCAATAGACTGGCAACCCGCCAATAAATAATTAAAAGTCTAACTATCGCCTCTTTTCTTTTAAATGCAGACCAAATTAACAATACAAAAGGGATAATGACTAAAAAAACTGTTGCCAAACGATAGTCAGTCCATATCCAAGGTCGAAACCAGATCTCGTTCATATTTCTTATTTTACTAATTTAAGTTACTAGAATAGCCCCTAAAATTTGGGAAAGTCTAAATAATCTATAGCAATCCTGTCAGGATTTTATTTGTAGCAAACATTTAAATATTTCATATTATTTTCACTAATGATTTAGGATTGCTATAGCAAAATTAAAAGTGGGAATCTTACATTTAAGACTCCCACTAGATGATAGGCGATCGGGCAAAGTGCTAAGACAACGCTGATTGCCTATAGTACAAGAAATTTATTTAGTCTTCGTATACTCGGCACTCAAGCGCATCAGGATTGTCATCACAGTATTGCTCGAGAGAGCTTTTCTGAGGCTCATTCTGGCGTTGATGAGATGCTTCTGCTTGTAATTCTTCTACTGCATCCCAGGCAGCAGCACATTCTCCAGAAGTTGAATCTGTGCTACATACTTCTCTGGCATTTTCTAGTTCTTGTTGAATTTTTTCTTTGATATCGCTCATATTTCCTCTTGATGACTAATTTAAGTGGTTGTTTTAGAGATTTATTAAATCTGGAGTTTTTTCAGATTTTTATCACCCTATATCGTTTTTACTGATAACCTAATTTAGTAAAACTATTGCCAATTTAACGTATTTTTATAACATTTGAGTCCATAACCCATCAAGACTAGTTAAGATAGGGGGTTGATAACCCCCCCATAAATTGCTAAGGGTAGAACTAAAAATCCGACCGTAATTAGTACAGCCAAAATTAGAGCAGCAGTATAAACCAAAGGACTAAAGCTGGTATTCATAGTACCGATCGATTGAAAAGCACTCCATACCCCATGCCGTAGGTGAAAGCCAAGAAAGATCATTACTCCTCCATAGCTAAAAGTATAGATAGGACTGCGGAATTTCTCGATTACCAATCTAGCCAAATCTCGCATTTCTACCCCATTAATGACAGTAGAATAGTATGTTCCAAACTTAAAAGTGAGTACATGAGAAACTAAAAATATTAGTAGTATCAAGCCCGTCAAAATCATAGTGCGAGAGCTAAAAGATTGCTTACTGGGTTTTCCTGCACTTTTTAATTGGTTGTAATTGACAAGACGAGCTTGCTGTTTATTAATCTGAATAGAAATGGCAACTGCTACATGAAAAACTACCAAGCCTAAAAGAATAAACTCAATCAGATCGATTAAAATTCCTAAACTGTTAATAAAGTGAGCCAACTGATTATAAGCTTTGACATCGGTCAAAAGTACCAGATTTCCCGTCATGTGAAATAGGACAAACAAACTAAGTCCTAAACCACTAATACCTGTAATAAATTTTTTACCAATAGAAGAATTATAGAATTTGATTATTGGTTGATGATTATTGGTTAATTGTTGATTGTTCATGGTTTATTAACAACTAATAACTGATAAGTGATAACTACCGCACTGATATACCATGTATGTCCCTACGAACTCCCGTTAATTATTGCCAATCAAATATAAGAGAGCCATCCTTATGGCTACACCGCTAGTTACTTGCTGAGGAATCAAACTTAGTTTGGGGTCATCCATCAAATCAGAAGTAATCTCTACCCCTCGATTAGTAGGACCTGGATGCAAAACTTTAACTTCTGGTTTACATCGTTTCAGGCGATCGCGAGTAATGCCATAATAGCGATGATACTCTCGTAAACTCGGAATAAAATTCCCCTTCATTCGTTCTTTTTGTAACCGCAAAGTCATTACAAAGTCGGCATTTTCCAATGCTGGTTCTAGTTGCCAATGAAGAAATAATCTACTTTTTTGCTCACCTTTGAGTATATCTAAAAATAGCTTAGGTAAGAGAGTAGGTGGTGCTGCTAAGTGAACCTCTGCTCCAGCAGAAGTTAAACTGTAAATGTTCGATCGAGCTACTCTAGAGTGAAGAATATCACCAACAATAGCTATTTTTTTCCCTGTTAATAATTCCAATCGAGGGTTTTCTTGGTCTAATACTGAAGTAATAGTGAATAAATCTAATAAAGCTTGGGAAGGGTGTTGATGTTGTCCGTCTCCAGCATTGAGAATACTTACTCCTGAGTTGAGACGATCCATTTCTTGAGCAATTATCTGGGGAACTCCTGCGTGTTTATGACGAATCACCATAATATTGGCACCCATTGCCAAATAGGTTTTAGCTGTATCTAGAATTGTTTCTCCCTTAGTTAAAGAAGATGTTCCTGGAGCAAAATTAAGAATATCTGCGGAGAGACGTTTGGCTGCTAATTCAAAACTACTACGAGTTCTTGTGGAAGGTTCAAAAAATAGGTTGGCTACTACCTGTCCTTGTAGTGCAGGTACTTTTTTAGTTTTGCGCGATAGCACTTCACGGAAACTAGTAGCCGTTTGTAGAACAGTTTCATATTCAGTTAGGGTGAAATCAGCTAGAGAAAGAATATGCTGTCTAGTCCAAATATTTGTTGCCATGAAATAGAAATAAGCAGAACTTACGAGGCAACCATAAGGTTATCAGTTTATTTCTCATTCAACAATTGTTTCGTCTGACTAACTAGGCTAAATGTCTTTCTAACCAGTCTTCAAGATCTTCTAATACTTCCTTATAGTTCAAGTCGCTTTGCAACTCATGATAACTTTCTGGATATTCTTTTATTTCTTTGTCAGCAAAAGTTATACTCTCAAAAAAAAGATGATTACTTTGGGGTAAAGTTACTCGATCTTCACCACCGTAAAGAATTAAGAGAGGTAGCTGCCACTCCTGAATATGGTTATTAATCCAAGCAATAGTTTTGGTAAACTCTGTTGATAGTCTTGCCGTACCACGAGTGTGACGCAAAGTATCTTGCTTATAAGCTTCTATTACTTGAGGATCGCGGGAACTAGCACTAAGGTCTATGCCAAGATCTAAGGAGAAACGAGGGTAAATCTGGGAAAGCACACGCCCTAAAAATAATCTCCAAGGCGGTACACCTACTGCTCCTAAAGCTGGTGCCATAGCAATTATCCCCTGCAAGTGAGATTGAGGATTTTCTGCTCTTAATCCATAATCTAAAACTACTGCTGCTCCTAAACTATGACCTAATAAAAAACAAGGATAGTCTTTTGTTTCCGTCTTAACTAGTTGGAGAAAAGCTGCTAAATCTGCTCTTAATTCTGCCCAACTGTTAATATAACCCCTTTGACCAGGAGAACGCCCATTACCTCTTTGATCGAAACCATAAACAGCAAAATTACGCTCGACTAAATAAGAAACCATATTGGCATATTTCCCACTATGTCCTCCCAGTCCATGAACAATAACAACTACTCCTTTTATCTTCTTTTCTGGATGCCAGCTTTGATAATAAAGGTTAAGTTGATTAGTTCCTGTGAAAGTTCCTTCTTGGCATATCATCAATCTTCGGTAATCAGGTTAAACAGTATTGTAGGGATTTGACGATGCCAAATCCCCACCAATTTACTGCTGGCGAGACAAAACAATTAAAATTACTATGCATTCATCAACGCCAACAGCCTTAATATTTTATGGTTATTAATTCGCTCGAGATAGAGACTAATGCTTATAGAACCTTTCTATAGCATTGTAATGCTTCACCTTCTTTGCCTTGTGTCAGCAAAGTATCTCCGATCAAGCGATAGATAGCTTTAGTATCTGGTTTGATTTCTAAAGCTTTTTGGTAACACTTAATTGCATCATCCAATTGACCTTTTTTCTTGAGGGCATCGCCTAAGTTTTTATAAGCATTATCGTAATCTGCTTTTAATTCGATCGCTCTTTGATAGTTGCCAATAGCTTCATTAAGTTTGTCTTGCTTAGCATAAACATTTCCCAGAGCAAGATACAATTTTTCATTATCAGCTTTTAAAGCGATCGCTTGCTGGTAATAATCAATTGCTTCATCAAAATTCTTATTTTTCACCAAAGCATCAGCTAGCTTGGCATATAAACCAGCATTCTTCTCTGTTTTAGATTCCTCTGTGATGGATTCTACTACTTTTTTATAAGCAGCGATCGCTAAAGCAGTTGAATCTTGTTTTTTGAGCAGAAGATCGCCGTATTGTCTGTAAACTCTAAGAGATGAATCTGGTTTTACTTCAATTGCTTGTTGATAAGCAGCGATCGCACCATAAATTTTGTTTTGCTTTCTTAAAACTTGTGCTAGCTGAAGATAACCAGTATTATTTTCGGGTTTTAACCCAATCATTCTCTGATAACACTTAGCAGCTTCTGTCCAATTTTCCTGCTCTTCGTAGATCTTAGCTAATTTAATTAAAGGTTGGGTATAGTCTGGTTTAATCTCAATTGCTTTTTGATAGCTTTCGATCGATTCTGCCAACATCCCCTTTTCTTTCAATTCATTACCTTCAGTTAAACTGGCTTTGGCTCTAGCGGTTAGTTTATTAGCTCTGCCTTTTCCTGCTGCTTGTTTAGTTTTTACCTGTTCCATTGATTCGTTGGATGGCATAGTTGCTTGTTTCCTTGATAAATTTGTATCGGTTATTGAAACTAAAGACAATCTTAATTTTTACCTTAGCCAAAGCAAGATAAACATTGTGTTTAAAACTACTTATGAGGATGGCTAATTTGATCTTCCTGCACCATAGTATTTTGCCTGGCAAGTTTTTTAAATGTTAGTTTAAACTTTTGAAATTGTCTAGTTAGAAGTACTTTTATTTTTAAGTACTTACACACAATAAATTACACAGTTGAGGGAGGGAATAGGGAATAGTCAACAGGAAAGACATACAGCTATTTTTAGTTAATATCAAAATGTGTAAATAATTTTATTTAGGTACTTATCCCTAAAGTTTATGAAAAGTTTAGCTTAAATCCTCCCTGAAGCAACAATAGAATCGAGTTGAGCAGGAATAACACCAGAAATTAAAACAGTAAGAGATCCAGAAAGATTGATAAACTGGGTTTGAGAAGTAATTTATTGCAGGAGAAAAGCCTTTGCTAGACGAACAAGCCAAAAAAACCATGCTGCGTAAAATTCCCCACGGACTTTATATTTGCGGAGTTAGAGAAGGCGAAGAAATGAACGGCTTTACCGTTAGCTGGTTAATGCAGTCTTCTTTCAAACCGCCACTAATTGTCAATTGTGTCAAGCAGGGTACTGGTTCTCACGACATAATTCAGAAAACAAAAGTATTTGCTATTAGTTTTCTAGAAGATGGGCAAAAAGACTTAGCAGCAAAATTTTTCCAACCTAAAAGCCGTGTAGGTAATAAATTTGAAGATGTCGAATTTTATGAAGGGGCAGAAACAGGTTGTCCAATTATTCAAGATTCTTTAGGCTACATTGAGTGTAAAGTAGTTGGGACAGTAGATGAAGGAGATCATACTGTTTATGTCAGTGAAGTAATTGGTTCTGGAATTCACCGCGAAGGTAAGCAACTACTGTTAGAAACTACTGGTTGGAACTACGGTGGTTAAATTCAGTTACCAGCAATCAGTTATTAGAGTCCTTCAATTGGTAAGTAAGATACAAATCCAAACTTGTCACTGAGAATTGACCTATTAAGCTTAGACCCATTTAAACTGCATTCTTCAATTCTGGTCAAGGCAATAGGCAAGAGGGAATAGGCAACAGAGAGTAGGCAACTTAGGTGAGTCCAAGCTTACCTATTATCTAAAACTATCAAAATGTATTCAGTAAAATTAGATTAGACAACCATGCCTTTAATTCAAGTTAAATCATCCATCGCTAAACCAGAAAAAGCTGCTGTAGAAAGCTTACTCAAAAATCTATCTGCTAATTTGGCTAAACATTTAGGTAAACCAGAATCCTATGTAATGACAGCTTTTGAGTCCGATGTACCGATGACTTTTGCTGGTACTTTCGAGCCAGTTTGTTATGTAGAAATCAAAAGTGTAGGTAGTATGAATTCCTCTCAGACAAAAGCTATGAGTAAAGATTTTTGTCAGCAAATTAGCGAAAAATTGGGAGTACCAACTAACCGCATATATATTGAGTTTAATGATGCCCAAGGATATCTTTGGGGTTGGAATAATTCTACCTTTGGTTAGTTTGGTTGAGGATTTGTTAATTTGGTATTTCTATTTGTTGCTGTAAAAAATTATCATCACTATTTTTAGTTGATGCGAAGAAAAAGTAACCACCAATAGCTATACCCATTAATATTCCTAAAGGAATTATCCAGTTAATTTTGCTTTTTGGTGTAGAAGTTTGTTCTTCAGCCTGAATTGATTCTGCTTCAGATACTAAGGTGGCGGTGTTAGATTGAGATGGTCCTGGAATAAGATCGGTAATTTGAGGAGAAATAACTTGAGTGGGGATAGGTTTAACAGCCAAAGTAGTTAAATCAGCAGGTACTTTGGCTTTACTTAAATTAGCAGATTCAAGATTGACACCTTTAAGGTTAGTGCTAGTAAGGTCTACATTAGTTAAATCAGCCTCAGTTAAATTAGCACCACGCAAATCACTATTTTTAAGATTGCTATTGCTAAGATTGGCTTTCTTTAGGTTAGCTCCTCGAAGATTGGCATTGCTTAAATCTAATCCTATCAGTTCTTTTCCTTCTGCTCCCTGGTTAACAATTTCCCATACTAATTCCCATTTTCGATCGATCATACTTTGGCGATCGAGGGTAGCGGTTTGGAAATTAACAAATTGCAATTGAGCATCTTTTAAATAAGCACCATCAATCCTAGCACCGCTCAAATTTACATAACTTAAATTAGCATGACTCAGATAGGCACTCTGAAGATTAGCATTACTCAAATTAGCAGATTCTAAATTAGTCTGACATAGATATGCCGATTTCAAATTAGCACCAGCAAGATTAGTATGACTTAAGTTGGCATTACTTAAATCTGCGTTATTGAGATCGACTTGGAACAGAGTACTATAACTAAGGTCAATACCATTAAGATTGGTGTTGGCTGCTCCTTGGTTAACAATTTCCCAAACTTTATAAGCTTTAGGATCTAAAATGCTCGCAGAATCGATTTGAACCTGTTTAAGAATAGCGTAATCTAGATTTGCTCCCTGCAAATGCACTTTCTGTAAATTGGCAGCAAGTAGGTTAGCTCCTTGTAAATTCGCATTGATTAGGTTGATATTTTTGAGGCAAGCATTACTGAGATTACTTTTGCTTAGATTAACTCTTTCTAAATTATAGTCACTAATATCATTTCTATAGAAATTAAGCCCACTCAAGTCAGGAATTATGTGAGTATTTTCTTTTCTCCATTGATTCCATGCTTCTGCACCTTGCTTGAGTAATTCTATGTGTTCTTTATTTGCCATCTCACAATAGTCTTCCAGCCTTTAGCTTGTTATTATTAGATGAATTTATACAATAAAAGTAAAAGACAAGTATTTATTTATTAAAAAATCAAGTATTTTTTCTAGATAATTATTGTAGCCAGATTTAAATCGCGACAAAAATGTATACAATCAATCAAGAAAGATAAAAAATATTTACCATAGATGAATTTGTTAATTTTTGAGCCAATTTTTGAATTTTCTCGCCAAAATTGTGTTACGATATGCGCTTTTCTCGTTCCAGCTAATTTAATAACAACTTTATTAACTTTAATTTTATTATTCACTCAACATTCTCGAATTAGAATTCGTCTAGCAACTACCTTATCTTTTATCTTTGCTTTTACTCTTTTCCTCCATGTTTCTACCTGGTTTATCATTGGAGTGGTTACTCCTGTTACGTTTATTTTATTTGGATTAGGCGCAACTTGTTTAGCGATCGTGATTTTAGCAAATATTTATCGACACAAATTGCTAGAGAACAAATTATCAGCAGTAGGGACGTTTCGCGAACTGCCCTTACTGCACCTACAGAAAAAATAAATTTAATTAACCCAAACAAGAAATACTGCTTCCCTAATTCTCTCTAAAATAAGGACATGATTTATCCAATTCCTCGTCCGCAAATTCCTGCTTGTGCCTGGCAACGTCCTCTTGGTAAAGGATGGGAACAGCCCTATACTGTTCGTTATGCTAGCAATTTAGATGATGGTGCTTGGCACGGAATGCCCTTAGGGGGTTTTGGTGCAGGTTGCATTGGTCGATCGACTAAAGGAGATTTTAATCTTTGGCACCTTGATGGAGGAGAACATATTTTTCGTTCTCTTCCTGCTTGCCAGTTTAGCGTCTTTGAGCAACCAGAAGGAGAAGCAGCCCAAGCCTATGCTTTGTGTACTGAAGCCCCAGTCGAGCGAACTTTATCTCGCTGGCAATGGTATCCCCCAGAACAAGGAACTTATCATGCTCTTTATCCCCGCAGTTGGTTTAAGTATGAAGGGGTATTCAAGTCGGAATTAATTTGCGAGCAGTTTTCGCCTGTTTGGGCAGAAAATTACCAAGAAACTAGTTATCCTGTCGCTATTTTCCAATGGACAGCCCATAATCCTACAGATAAGCCAATTACGGTTAGTATCATGCTAACTTGGCAAAATACCGTTGGTTGGTTTACCAATGCGATTAAATCTCCTACGGTTAAAGTGAGGGATGATGGTAGCCCAGAATATGAATATAGACCGAAGTGGGGCGATAGTACAGGAAATTTTAATCAGTGGATTGAAGATAACTATCGCGTTGGTTGCTTGCTAAATAGAGTACAACCCCATTCAGAGATCCAAGAAGGAGAAGGACAAATTGCGATCGCTTCATCTCGCAATCCGAATCTGGAAATATTTTATCTGGGTCGTTGGAATCCTAGTGGAGATGGGTCAGATGTCTGGGATTATTTTGCTGGCAATGGTTCTTTGCCAGACAAAGAAGATGAAACCCCTGCTGCCCCAGGAGAACAAATCGCCTGTGCTATGGCAATCCGTTTTACTATTCCCCCAGGAAAAACGAGACAAATTCCGTTTATTTTGGCTTGGGACTTCCCGATTACGGAATTTAAACAAGGCGTAGAATATTATCGTCGTTATACAGACTTTTTTGGACGATCGGGTAAAAATGCTTGGAGTGTAATTAGAACTGCTCTGAAACATAGTGATGTCTGGCAAGAACAGATTCAAGCTTGGCAAAAACCAATCTTAGAACGGTCAGATTTACCAGATTGGTTCAAAATGGCACTATTTAACGAACTGTACTTACTCACAGACGGTGGTACGCTCTGGACGGCAGCTACAGAAAACGACCCTATCGGACAATTCGGCGTACTAGAGTGCATGGATTACCGTTGGTATGAAAGCCTTGACGTGCGCTTGTATGGTTCTTTTGCTTTGATGATGTTGTGGTCGCGTTTGGATAAATCTGTTTTGGAAGCTTTTGCTCGTGCCATTCCCAAAAACGATCCTACTTCCCGTATAATAGGGTATAATCAGGCGCAAGCTATACGCAAATTCGCAGGTGCTACCCCTCACGACTTAGGCGCACCCAACGAACATCCCTGGGAAGAAACTAACTATACTTCCTATCAAGATTGCAACCAGTGGAAAGATTTACCTAGCGATTTTGTCTTGCAAGTATATCGAGACTATGTCCTTACAGGTAAAGAAGATACAGAGTTTCTCTGGGAATGTTGGCAGAGTATTACCCAAACTCTAGCTTATTTAAAAGAATTCGATCGCGACGGGGATGGTATACCCGAAAACTCTGGCGCACCCGATCAAACCTTTGACGATTGGCAATTAAAAGGGATTAGTGCTTACTGTGGTGGTTTATGGATTGCAGCTTTAGAAGCAGCTATAGCAATAGGCAAGATACTAATTAAAAATCCTCCTCTTAATCCGCAACTGCAACCAGCTAATTATCCAGAATGTATCCAAGAGACAATTAATACTTATAGTAACTGGTTACAACAGGCGCGATCGATTTATCACGATACTCTCTGGAATGGAGAATATTATCGCCTCGATAATGAAAGTGGTTCGGAAGTAGTAATGGCGGATCAACTCTGCGGACAATTTTACGCCAGATTGTTAGACTTACCCGATGTTGTGGAAGAAGAATATATTAAATCTACTTTAAATAAGATATATGATGCCTGTTTCCTCAAGTTTCATGACGGAAAATATGGTGCAGCCAATGGAGTTTTACCTGATGGAAGTCCAGTTAATCCTAATGATACTCATCCTTTGGAAGTATGGACGGGAATTAATTTTGGTTTAGCTGCTTTTATGGTGCAAATGGGCATGAAAGAAGAGGCGTTTAAGGTAACAGAAGCAGTAGTGAAACAAGTCTATGAAAATGGCTTACAGTTTCGCACTCCTGAGGCTATTACTGCTGTTGGAACTTTTAGAGCCAGTCATTATTTAAGAGCGATGGCTATTTGGGGTATTTATGGTGTTTTAACTGATTGGAAATAGTTATGAGATTGATTAATAATTCATAATGAGTAATGCTTATAAAATTTACTTAGATGTTTGTTGCTTAAATCGTCCATTTGACCAACAATCACAAGCTCGAATACGTTTAGAAACAGAAGCTATTTTAGAAATCATTAACTATTGTCAAGCAGGAATTTGGACATTAATTACTAGCAATGTTTTGGAAGCAGAAATAAATCAAACACCTAATCAAGAAAGAGTAGAGAATGTTAAAAAAATTCTCTTAATTGCTAAAATCAAAGTATTAAGTGGAGACTGGCTCAAAGAAAGAATAAATGAGTTGCAAGAATTAGGATTTGCTAGTTATGATGCTGCTCATATTGCTAGTGCTGAAAGAGCAAAAGCAGATATATTTTTAACTACAGACGATCGTCTCCTTAAAAAAAGCCATACTTTTACCCAGTTACTCAAGGTCAAAGTTAATAACCCTTTAAAGTGGTTAGCACAAATTATGCCAATAGAGGACAACAGCAATGAAAACCCAAAACCAAATTATTGAACAAGGCTACAAGGCATTAGTAGATTCTCTAGGCATTATAGATACAATTCGATTTATTCAATACTTTAGTCCTGGGGAAGGAAATTATACTAAAGAACGTAATCAATGGTTAGAACAAAAATCTGTAGATGATGTATTACAGGATATAGATAAATTCAAACAAAGCGATTTGGACAAGTACCAAAAAATTATTGAATAACAATTATTAATTATTAGCAAAGTGGTTTAAAAAGTATTACTAAAACATTTTAAAAATTTACAGTGGGTACTTTTAGGGCAAGTCATTATTTAAGAGCGATGGCTATTTGGGGTATTTATGGTGTGTTAAGCGATTGGGAAAATAAAAAATAAATTATGGAAACTATTTCTTATTGTGTCTACAAATGATCAAACTTTATAGATTGCAAGATAGGTATTTTGTTGCTACCAATTACTGTATGAAGTATTTCATCTTTTATTTCCATTGATTTACAAAGCTTAATCCAAATAATCAATTTATTTGTATTAAAAAATCCAGAGTTGTATATTATCAAATAAATATTGAAAACTAAAATTACTATTATTGCCATTGTTAAAATAGAAAGATGTTGATATAGATTAATTGAGTTTGGATTAAGAGTAAATTCTAATAATAATATTAAAGAAATAATTATTATTATTATTATAAATAAACAATAAAATATGGAAATGTCACCTGTAGTTTCTAGTAATTATTTTTTAATAAACGGTAATTTAGATAAGAAAATAATATAAATTGGTATTATTATTGCTGTTTTAAATATTTTAGGAAGAAAGGTTGGAATCTTATTTTTTGGGATAAGATATTTATTGAAAATAAATTTAGCAATAAATAAATTTGATTTATATTGATTTTTATCGTGAGGAATTAAATGATTATTTTGAATAATTATTTCTGACAAGAACTTTGTTGATACAGGAAATTTAGTAATTTTATCAATCCTGGCTTTTGTAGTCTTTAAAATAGCTTGGGTATCTTGTTTGTCAGATTTTATTATTGAGTCGGCAATCACTGAAGCAAAAAGATATTCCATAAAAGATTTATGACCAAATTTAAAAGTTCCAGGTACAGCAGGATCATCTACTAATAGTCCACAAGTTCGGACATCTGTTTTAATATGCTCAATATATTCCTGAGAATCTTTTGCCATACGAATTTTAAGTGGTCTACGCTCTTCCCCTGAAATAACAGAAACTGAAGTAGATACAGAATCGGGGATAACGTTAATTAAATTTTCAATAAGATTATTAAGTTCTCCTGCTGAAATTTGATTACCTAGTTTTTTACTTGCCATATATGCAGCAATTCCACTCATAAAATACTCTCGCTCTGAAGTATTTAGAGCCATAAAATATTTACGAGATTCATCTTTATAATTTCCTGCTTTTAAGCCTTGACGACGATAACTATACTTAACAAAACGTTCCATTACATAGGCTGAATTTAGACTTTCTATTTTATCTCCAAGGTTTTCTTGTTCCCAAATGACCGAAACAACATGTAGAAGAGAAGGTCTTGCAACTAAATCTCGAAACCTAGAGTTATTTTTAGCAACAGTGGAGATTTGCTCTCTAATTTCTGACTTTTGTTGTCTAAGAGATTTCTCAATTTGTTTGATGGAAAATGGTGCTAACCTGATTGCTTCACAGTAATGATTATCACCAGTAGGTTGACTTATTCCTAATGACAACCTCATTTCCGCATCATCTAAGAAAAAATTAGGACGACCAGTAATCAGTATTTTTGCTTTTGGATAGCAAAACTCCCACAATCGTTTGAAATGTTCCAATCTTGCCTCGAAATTGCCAATCAATTCCATTTCATCAAAACCCTCAAAAATTAGAAGAAGACGACCAGCAATATGAAGCCTTAAAAGTGCTTGAGAGTCAATTCTATATTGAGATGCCCAACTGCTTAGAATTTCTAATGGAATAAGATTTCTGGGGCTTTTACCTCTAAGTTCTATTAATATGGGGACACGAACTTTATTTTGTTTTGCCAGTTCAATCATGTGATAGACAAACATTAATGCTGCCGAACTTTTACCCTGTCCATATTCACCTAGCAGCGAAATTTGTTTTTGACTCGATTCTTTAAGCCATTTTAGTAAATATTCTTCTATAGTTTCTTTTGATTTTATATCATCTGAATTGATTTAGATATTGATTGATTCATCAAAGAATCAAACACAATTAGACATATAGCAATCAGGAATGATTCATGAGAAAGAGCCATACATTGATAGCTTGGGAAAACAGAATAAATCTTGACTAATTGTCCACTCAAATAACCACTTGATTATTTTAAAGTTCTTGCAGAGATTCCAATACTTGCGTAACATTTCTTTCCCTTGTAACCAGACATCTTCTATGGGGTTTTGTTCTGGGGCATTTGGAGCTAATTTGATCCATCTAATTAACCATTCCTCTTCAGTTTTTCCCTGATTCACTTCCCCTAAATATTCCCTAAATTCGTGACTATGATGATAGGTAGCTCCATCCCAAATTATTACTAGTCTGGCTTCTTGATTGTTCTCCATTAAATACTTGACAAATTTAATTGTATTCTCTGTATTTCCTTGGGGATATTTTTTGAGAATTACCTTTCCTGTTCGGTAATTTATAGCCCCGTAATAACTTTGTCTTTGTTTTTCATTTTTAATGGGTATTTCAATTCTGCTCTTAGTTTTTCCCCAAACATATCCACAAATATCCCCCCAGATTAAGTGGCATTCATCTACAAATAAAACTATTAATTTCTCAGATTCAATTTCCTCTCTGTGTTCTTCTAAAAATTGCTTAATTTCTTTTTTTTTTCCGCCACTGCATCCTCGTTTTTCCTGGGATTTCTCTTCTGAGATTTTTTCCATGATCTTCCTGCTGCGTGAAACAAATCGTAGTAACTGGACTTAGCTGCAAATATCACCTCAAACTCCACGGCAATATAGTATTCTAGTTCATTGAGATTCCATTCACTTTTATTCTCTAGCCATCTAAGTACTTGTTGTCTTTCTGACTGACTCAAATATCCTCTTGAACCTTTATGCTTCAGCTTTAAACCTTCTATTCCATTGAGTATATACTCTTGTTTCCATTTGCTGATGAATCCCGAACTCACTTGTAATATTTTAATGATTTCTCGATGTTTATAACCCTCGCTCACCATACAAACTGCCAACGCTCTTTTTAATTCTCTTGGGTCAGGATGTGACTCTATAAAAGCATTTAGTTCTTCCATTATCAATCAAATTTCACTTCTGACTCAATTTCTCACATTTGATTCCTGATTGCTATAATTCTGTAGACGTTTCAGATTTATTAGATACTGGTGCTAGTGTTAATGTTTTACCTTACAATGTTGGAATTCAACTAGGAGCAATTTGGGAGGAACAAAAAACTTCTGTAATGCTTGCAGGAAATTTAGCCCCAGTTGAAGCAATATGAATTTTTTTCTAGAGTTTGATGTTTGTTTTTATACTTCTATAAAAGAATTTGAATTAACTCAAAAATAGTT
>JBFRWE010000238.1:0-13527 GCA_051439345.1 Xenococcaceae cyanobacterium | reverse complement strand
TTCAGGCAGTTAAACAAGGAGAAATACAACCAGCAGAAATTGCGCTTATTGCCCCTGGTTTAGATGAGATTGCCCGTTATAGTTTACTAGAAATGCTTTCTGCTCAAGGGATTGCCGTCGAACCTCTTAGCGAACAGCGTCCTTTAATTAGTTCTCCCGTTATTAGAGCCTTACTTACCCTACTAGCTCTAGTGTATCCAGGTTTAGGGAGATTAGTCAATCGCGATTCTATTGCGGAGATGCTAGTAATTCTCTCTCGTCAATCAGTAGCAGGAAAATTGATACCAGATATCGATCCAGTGCGAGCAGGTTTGCTTGCGGATTATTGTTATCATATCGATCCCGAGCGACCATTACTCTTACCCATAGAATCTTTTTCTCGTTGGGATAGATTAGGTCATCAAGCAGGTAATGCTTATAGTGCGATCGCTCTTTGGATCGATCGACATAAATCTAAACTAAAAGAACCAGCTTGGCTCAATCCGATTTTATTATTAGATCGAGCAATTCATAGTTTTTTTAGTAATAGTAATAATTTACCCTACGATCTTTTAGCTGCACTACGAGAATTAATGGAAACTGCCCAACATTTTTGGGAAGTCGATCGTAGACTCCGACAAAATGAGCCTAGTTTTCAAACTCAAACTGCTACGGTGGCACAATTTATTCAACTATTGCGCCGAGGGACAATTACCGCTAATCCCCTGCCTCTTAGTCAATTCCCGACTAGAAAAGGTGCTGTTACCCTAGCTAATATTTTCCAATATCGTTCTCTCCGTTCTGCTCATCGCTGGCAATTTTGGCTAGATGTATCCTCTCATTTTTGGAATCAAGGTGGCGCAGCTACTCTTTTTGCAGCACCTCTGTTTCTGAAAGAGTGGTCAGGACGTACTTGGATGCCAGAAGATGATTATGAGCTGGATAAACAGCGTTTACAGCGTATTTTAAGAGATCTATTAGCTAGGGCAGAAGAAAGAGTATTTTTGTGTCACAGCGATTTAGGAGTTAATGGTACAGAACAAACAGGCCCTTTACTCCCTCTAGTTCATGCCTCTAGGCAATTTGTGGCTCCTGAACCAGAATTATTGTAGGGGCGGTTCGCGGTAGGGGCGGTTCGCGAACCGCCCCTACCTAATCAATAGATGATCCAATTCCGAATAGTCTGGTAAAGTAGTATCAATCTGCTTACCATTGCGTAAAACAAGTCGATCGCTTTGGGGACGAGATAATAATTCACTGAAATAACGGGCTTTAAATATAATCAAATCTGCTGGTAATCCTACTTCAATTCTTCCTGCGGTTGATAGTCCCATTAAATCTGCTGGTGTTTTGGTAACACTTTCAATCCAATTACTGTAGGGGGTATCTAAATGGGCAATTCTAACGGCTTGGGTAAATACTTCTAAAACATCGTGATCGCCAAAACCATAAAAAGGATCGCGACAATTATCACTGGCAAAAGCAACAGGAATATTGTTTTGTTGTAACTCTTTTACCTTAGTAACTCCTCGCCAAAAAGGAGTAGTATTTGCTTGTCTATCTTGTAGATAAAGATTACACATAGGCAAACTAACTATACTGATATTGGCTTTCCTGGCTAGATCGATCGCTTTTTGTGCTACCTCTGCTGACTGAACAGCCAAACTACAACAATGTCCACAGATGATCTGTCCTGTAAATTGATATTCAATTGCCTTTTCTGCTATTTTTTGGAGACAAATAGAATTAGAATCGCCGTTTTCATCGGCATGAAAGTCTAAATCGAGATTTCTGGCTTGAGCGAGTTTAAATATCGTATCTAGTTGGGAATCCAAATTAGGATTAATGTAAGCAACTCCTCCCAAAATTCCGCCAATATCGGCAATTTTATCTGCTAATGCCACACCAGCATCAGTTTGATAGTAATCTAGACTAACTAGGCTAACAGCTTGGAGGGTAATTTTATCTGCCCATTGCGCTCGCAGGTTTTTAAAAACACCTAGACTAATATCTGCTTGTTGCTCAAAACAATCTATATGAGTACGAATCGCTTTTGTTCCGTGGGCATAGCTGCATTTTAAACCGAATTCCATCCGAGGATATAGGTCTGCCGATCTCCAGTATTTTTGCCCATCATCGATCGCTGTAGCTAGGGCAGTGGCAAAAGTGCCATCGCCATTTGGAGAGCGTTGCCAGATATGACCTTTATCTAAGTGAGCGTGTACATCAATAAAACAAGGTAAAACAATTTTTTTGTTTAAGTCTATAGATATACTGCTATCCAAACTACTAGTAGCAGGAATAATTTGACTAATTTTCCCTTGTTCTATTTGAATATTTACTAAACATAACTCTTCTGAATTTTGTGAAATAAGATTATTTGAGTTGATCAAACATAGTGGTACATGAGAATTGGTCAGCCAGTAAGATTGTGATTGAGGTATCATTAATCATTTAAATTGGAAATTTTGTTAAATTAGCTACAAAATCATTTGCGTATTTTGTATAGCATTATTCTGAATCTACAAATTAATTAGAATGCTAATTTTCACTTCGTGATTTGTGGACTAACTATCTAAAAAGCAGCATTGTAAGCTTATATTAGCAATTAGTAATATATGGTTTCTTTACAATTGTTGAATTTAGGTAAAGCTTAAAATAGAATAAAGGCTGATTAAAGCTATATCTATTAAGTTGCGTCCTGGCTAATAGCTTCTACACCTGTTTGTTCCCTAGTTAGTTCATAGCTCAGCTAGGTCATTTTTAGTTGACTGTATAATTACTGAGTCATTAATATAATAAAGTATATACTTGTTTCGTGGATTCACGGTTGCTATCTAGATGGCTTTTCTAGGAGAATCTTTAAACTAGTGGTATTTACCTTATAAGTTTAAGGGGAGATTAAGAAAATAACTTGATTAAGACAATTTCTAGTTATATCGAGTTATTGTCTTGATAGCATTAGTTTGTTATCTGCCAATTGCTGCTGAGGATTATGGGAGTAGAAAGCTATGTGGGATCAAAAAATAAACTTCAAGAAAAAAAATATCGTTCTCTTCGTTTATGTAATTATATTAAGTTTGATTGGTCCCATTATTTTTTGGGTCAGTAATAAAGAAAATACTAATGTAGTTAAACTAAATAAACCCGATCGCGCAGCAACAAAGAATATAAATATATTAGAGAAAATAGGTAGTAGAGAACCAATAAATCTTCAAGATCGTTTTAGCTTGGGTGAGAAAATATTGGTGAGTGCAGACACTAATCCCCAAAAGCAGGCAGGAGTAATAGCTTTTGCTAACGGTGACTATAGCACTGCTCACACTCAATTCCTCTCATCTTTGCAAGTACAGGGAAATGATCCAGAAGCATTGATTTATGCCAATAATGCGATCGCAGCCCTTCAAAAGAACGAACTGAGAATTGGCCTAAGTGTTCCTATCGGCGGTAATTTAAACGTAGCCAAAGAAATCCTCCGTGGTGTAGCTCAAGCCCAACATGAAATTAATAAGAGTGGAGGTGTCAACGGTAGATTTATTAAAGTACAAATTGCTAATGATGATAATAATCCAGAATTAGCCAAACAAATTGCTAGTGAGTTTGTCCAAGATAAAAAGATTATCGCTGTAGTTGGACACAATGATAGTAATTCTTCTATGGCTGCTGCTCCCATTTATAATCAAGGGGGTTTGGTAATGATTACCCCAACTAGCTCTGCTAAAAATTTAACTCAAATAGGAGATCATATTTTTCGGTCTACTCCTAGCACCAGAGGCTTGGCAGATCAATTAGCCGAATATGCTGTTAATTCTGCTCGCAAAACTAATATAGCTATTTGTTCCGACTCTACCTCACGAGTAAGTACTTCTTTTAAAGAAGAATTTACTTGGGCAGTATACGAACACGGTGGTAAAATTGTTTCTACCCAATGTGATTTTTCTGCTGCCGATTTTAATGCCTTCAATATACCTTCTAAAGCAGTAAGTGATGGGGCGGATGCTCTATTGTTAGCACCATCTGTAGTTCAAATCAATCAAGCGATAGAAGTAGCTAGAGCAAATAAAGGAAGATTAAGTTTGTTGGGAAATCACTCCACTAATACTTATAATGTCTTGCAACAAGGGCAATCAGATGTCAATGGCATGGTATCTGTTGTCGCTTGGTATCCCGATCAAAACTCTGCTAATTCTCCTTTTGTCCAAGAAGCGGTCAAACTTTGGGGTGGTAGTGGCAACTGGCGCACAGCAATGGCATACGATGCTACTAAAGTATTAGTTGCTAGTTTTAGATCTGGTTCTACTAATCGCCACGAGGTACAAAAGGTAATGGCTAATCCCTATTTTGCTGCTAATGGGGCAACAGATGAGATCAAATTTATGCCTTCAGGCGATCGCAATATGAAGGGAACTTTAATTAGAGTTCAGCCAGGTAAAAAATCAGGAACTGGTTATGATTTTGCCAGTATTGAAAATCAAAGATAAGAGAGTTATTAGCTGTTAACTTTAATTCATAAGTTTCTTAAGCTATACCTCTTTGTATAAGACATAGGACAGTTGACTATTCAACTAATTATACTATTTCGCTTTAAATTGACTAGATTTGCGGGTTTCTGGTTTTACCATAAGCCCAAAATTTTCCACCACATCCCACCCACAATCAGCCAAAGAGGTACATAAACTAAACTCAAAATAAATCCTAACCTCCACCATACATCTGTATCTACGTATCCAGCACTATAATAGATTGCTGCTTCAGCAGTGGCGTAGGGAGTTAGACACCCAGATAAATTAACCATAGAGATTAGAATTAGTGCTGCATATATAGGGGGTGTGCCTACGGCAATAGATACAGATAGAAAAGGAGCAAACATAGCACTTGCTCTAGCAGCTTTACTAGCAAAAAAGTACCCACTATAAAAATAAACTATAGTCAATAGCAGAAAAGCAAATTGCCAAGGTAAACCACTAACCATAGCTCCTATCTGATTACTCATCCAAGAAATCAAACCAAATTCGTTAAGAAAAGTAGCCATCATCAGTAAAATAGAAAACCAGATTAAAATATTCCAAGCTTTGTGTTCTGCCATCACATCTTTCCAGGTTAAAACTTCTGTACCTAGTAAAAGTGCAACTCCAACTAAAGCAGTAGTGGCACTACTGATTCCGCCCAAGCGATGACCAAATATCCACAAAAACAGCAATAATAACAAAATTATTGCCATTAACCATTCTTGTGTGCTTATTTTGCCCATTTTAGCCAATTTTTTGTGGGCTAAGTCAGAAGCTTCAGGAGTAGACTTAATATCTGGAGGATAGACAAAATAAACCAGTAAAGGCATAATTATCAAAGTAATACCCCCTGGAAGTAAGGCAGCTAAAGCCCAATTAAGCCAATTAATTTTTACTCCCATCCCTTCAGCTAATTGAGCCATTAACGGATTAGCCACCATAGCTGTCAAAAACATAGCTGTAGTAATCTGTGTTCCTTGATAGGCAATTTGCATCAAGAATGCACCAATTTTACGGGCAGTCCCCTGAAGAGGGTCGCTTCGATATGCTTTTGCCAAAGATTGGACTAGAGGAAAAATAATTCCTCCTGCTCTAGCATTACCACTAGGCATAGCTGGGGAAAGAATTAAATCTGTAGCCAGGATACCATAGCTGAGCATGAGGGCGTTTCTACCCAGAAATAGCATGAACAAGTAGGCAATACGAATACCTAATCTAGTTTTAATAATTCCTCTAGCAATAATAAAAGAACTAAAAGTCAACCAGGAAGTGGTGCTATTAAACCCACTTAATCCTTCCGTAATAGTGAGAGTATTACTTAAAAGTGCAACAACTAGGGCAATAATGGCTACAGAACTCATAGCCATAGGTTGAGTAATAAAAGCAACAATAGTGGCAGCAAAAATAGCTAATAAATGCCATGCTTTTTCTTTCACACCCAGAGGAGGAGAAATCAGCCAGATTATGCTTCCAGCAAAAATTGGTAATAGGTAGGATATCTTTTGACGGAAATTAAAATAGAGCCAAGCAATGATTTTCTTTAAGAGCGAAATTCCTAAAAAAGTCGTTAGAAATAATCCATCAACTGCGGAAGATGAATATCTTGGCTCTATCCATGTTCTCTGACTGATAAACTCTTTCTTGATTTTCTGGGTGATTTTAACCAGAATTTGCGAATTCAATAGAGGAACATTCAAAATTTTACCTCAAAAAGATAGAAAAGATTGCCCCTAGCTATCAATAAAAAGTCCTGTGAGCAGATTTCTACTTAAGCTCTCAAATACAATGTTTAACTGTATACCCAAGTAGGTATTTTGGCAGATTGATTAATCTGCATCACATGAGCAACAATATCAGATATATGGGTTTCTTTACAAATAATAGTTTTAGTTCTTTCTATCTCCTCTTTCAAGATATGGAAACCTCTACCATTTTTGAAATCAAGAATAGCAAATTTCCCATCTTGACTATTGAGAGTATGTCTTTGACCTAACTTTAGTAGTTCTGCCAGACTGGAAAGAGTAGGTACATCAATACCTGCTATCTTGGCCATTTCCACTGGGGCTGTAATCAAATTAACTTCTCCTTGTCGATGATGATAAAAATCTTGGGCTAGGGAAGGAAGATGTTTTTGACTTCCTGGTTGATTTATATAGGAATAAAGTTTCCCTTCTGTGGGTAAATCAGCCTCATTGATGCCATAGACTTGAAAGACTTGATTAATCTCTTGCAGTATAGTCCTGATTAAATTATTACTATCAACATTTGATGTTAACTTGGAAATTAAAGAGCCAGTTAAGGCAGAAAGAATGTTGGTAGTGGCATTAATTGCTAACTTGTTACATACCTCAACTCTAATATTACTGGAATAGGCTGTTTCTAGACCATAAGTAGAGAAAATTTCACACAGTTGCCTAATTTTCTGTTCCTGATATGAATACTTATCAGCATTAGTTAACCCTAAAATCATTCTAGGGGGTTTTCTCACTTCCACATGACCTGCTGCTGTCTTACTGCAAGGTGCTTTGATTACACATCCGACTAAACAGCGATCGCCCAAAGTCCGCAAAATTATTCCTTTGGGGTCGATACTATCAAGGTAAGGACGATGAGCAACTTCATGAACTAGGATTGGACTTAAAGAGGAGAGATACCTATCTTCATTAAACCACCAGTAAGGAATACCATTCTGAGCATGAAATATGATTGTATCTTTGGTAGCATGAGCATTAATATAAGACTTTACTGAAGCAAGACAGTTGCTCTTTACTGCTACCACAATAAGATCGAATTTCTCTTTCAGCTTTTGTTGAGTATCAACAAAACGAACATTTCCTTGTTCTGATTTTTCTGATGGTGGAGAAATAGAAAATATCTTTCCACAAGGATAAGCTATGGTTAGACCTGAACATTTTATCCGTTCAGTATATCTACTGTGTGGACGCCCAGCAAAAGTAACATTTAAACCAGCTTTGATTAAAGCTGAACCGATAAGTGCACCGATAGAACCTGCACCAACAATAAGGACTTTACCAATACAAAGTCCTTTTTCTCTGTCATATTTTTTTGTTTCAAATCTTCTATGATGCTTCAAAATATTCTCGGCAATATTTGATTCTAACATCTGTTGCACCTGAATTTATTAATTTCCACTGTGTCTGAGTAAGTTAAAAAAATAAATTCTCTATAATTACTTAGCATAGTAAATGTAAGCGACTATATATATTAGAATCACCTTACTCCAAAGTACATACTTACGTATATACACTTAAATATTTTTTCTAGGAATTATCCTTGGTGATTCTTTAAGCATAATTTAACAAATAAAAAATACTATTTTTGCTAAGTAGGCTACAATTTTCTATATTTAAGTTATGAAATTAAACAGTTTTAAATAACAACTGCTTTGGAGTTATTAGTTGAAGCTATACTTAGCAATTTTTAGACTCATAAGATAAGTCTTAGAAGAGCAACCATAGCAGTTAAAAACCAGATAATACTTCTCCTTGCATCAATCAATTTTCTCTCAACATAGCAGTTAGACAAACTGGTGTTTTCTCAGTACCTATCGTCATCTATTTCTCTTTGTCCCTTGGTCTCCTTTGTCTGTTTAAACCATTGGATTAGGTTTTGTGTAACAATTCTGTAGATGAATTGTCATTGCTTTCTGCTTTGTTTGCTAAAACAGGCGTTTGTTGAAATACGAAGAACTACATTAATGTAATTGCATTGAGTTATTTTCTCAGAAAAGATAGACGTGAAAATTAACCCAAATTTCATAACTTCTTAACTTTGACATAACCTTTTTTCAAGCTAAAAATGTTAATTCCATACCTTGTTTAATATAACAAATTTAAAAAAAATATTAAGCAAATAAATATTCATATTAAATATGAATTAGAAATAGCAAAATTTTGTCTTTTCTTTGCGTAATTTTTTTGTATTTCTTGCTGCTCTTATAGACCTATTGCAACGGGAGTATCACACTTTTTAATTAAGCAGAAATACCTAGATTAATATCACCATTTAAATAAGCACAGCAAAGTTTTTTTAACATCTGAGGCACATTATGGGAGTTCCATTGTGCGCCAATAATCTTAATTCTTGAACCTATCTGTTTAATCCAAGACTCTACCGAACCAGAACCAATACAAAAGATGATCTCTAACACTCAAATCTATACTTTCAAATGTTGTTAATTCTACCGTCGGAGTATTTCTGTACAATTTTCATTGGCTCGGAATTCGGTCTAGAGTAACAATTTAATGTTGTAATTGCATTTTATCTTTGCTTAAATTGCATTCTCAGACTACTACACTTATTAAACTAATATGTAGCGAATAATACTATTTAAAAAAAAGATAAATTTATTGCTTAAAACAGATGAATATCTTATCCTAAAATTTAAACTACTGTGTCAAATTATACAGAAATTTCCTTTTGCCTTTCTCAACAGTTGCCAAAACACAATTATTGGAAATAGTTAATCGTGAATAATACTACTCATAATGATTCTGTAGAAGAGTCTGAAATTAATAGCTCCATAGGCTCTAAACAATTTTCTTCTGTGGTACTAATGACCCAACATCCACAGAAAATCAGCAAATTATATGAAGAACAACTTAAAATTCAACAGCAACAAATTAATGATCTACAAGAGCAATTAAAAAAGCTCCAACAAAATTCTCCCAGTAAAAAACACAATCGTCAAAATATTTGGCTAAAAATAACTAAATATCTATCTAGTCTTCATGGTAGTTCAACCTATCAACCTAGATTTTCTGCTCAACAAGTATTGTTTTCCTATCTTGGTAGTTTTATCGGGATAGGTGCATTAGCTTATCTGAGTATTGGCTCTGGTTATCCTCTAATTGCTGCTCCTTTTGGTGCTGCTGCTGTACTAGTTTTTGCTGTTCCCAATAGCCCCCTAGCACAACCACGTAATCTAATTTTTGGCAATCTTTTAGGTGGAATAGTCAGTATTGTAATGGTTGGCTTGTTTGGTTCTGAACCTTGGGTAATGGCTTTATCCGTTGCTACTGCTATTAAAATAATGCAAGTTACAAAAACTTTACATCCTCCTGGCGGTGCTGTGGCTTTAGTTGGAGTGATGAGTCAGGCAAAATGGAGTTTTTTATTTACACCAGTTCTACTTGGTTCTATCATATTGTTGATTTGTACCGTAGCTTTTAACAACCTCATGCCAGGAAGATCTTATCCTAAGCATTGGCTCTAACTATAAATAACTAAATTATAATTAGATAAGGCTATATTTGTAGCGATCGCTCTTGAAAGACATGGGATTTTGACAAGCCGTCTTTTAATAGCAACATTTTTTGCATAATATTACTGTTTAATAACAGTCAGTTTGGTTCGACGGTGTTTTGTTGGGGAAATAGAGCAGGTAAAAACAGTGAGTATTCTACATCACAAAAGAAAACAGGCATCTATTGCTATTCTAGCAGCAGTCTTTGGTACAGGTGTAGTCACTGCTACACCTACACCAGATATAGAAGTGTCTAAGCAAGTATTTCTAACTATAGCGAATGTTGCCATGTGTGCTATCGTCTGGAATATTTATTTTGATGAAGAGCTATCCAAAAAAGATATTGTTTCTATTCTACTAGATCTCTTGGTAGTAACAGTAATTAGTGCTTTTACTGCCTACGTTACAGCCAAAGGTATTACCACCTTAATTAATGATGTTACTAGTTGGTTAGGAGTAATAGGCTGGATGGTGATTGGTATAATTGCGGGCTTGGCTACTAGCTTATTAGGTATTGGCTGGGCATCTTATTGTGATGATTTATACCGCCATCAAATTCATTAAAAAACTTTTAAAATTGTTAACCGCGATCATCGATTAGTTTTCTCTTCTGGTTAACTTAGATAGGAGAGGAAGATAATGATTACACAAACAGAACTCGTAATTAGGCTGTTACTTGCCTTTGCTCTTGGCACAGGAATAGGGATAGAAAGGCAATGGCAAAAGGCTAGGGCAACCATGAGAATTAGCGTTTTAGCTTCCCTTGGTGCGACTGTCTTTGCAATGACGACTGCTCTCATTCCAGGAGAAGAGATTTCTGCCAAGACTATAGCTCCGATAATTTTGGGGAGCAGCTTAATAAGTGCTAGCGTTATTCTGCAAAAAAAAGCCAAATACCCTACTATTGTGACAGGAATTACTACTTGGTGTGCGGGAGGTATTGGTTCTTTAGTTGGTTTGGGATTTTTCTTTCCTGCCTATGTTAGCACTGTGGCTGTGATGTTAGGCAACTTGATCTTTCAACCAGTAGAACTTAATAGTACGAATGAAGAGTTAAATCACAAAAAGAATCGCAAATCAGACTCTAAACCTGCACACAAGTTAGCAAATTCGTCAATCAAGAAAGTTCTCTATCGCTGTCAAGTCATTTGTTACATAGAAGATGAGCCTGAAATACTTTCCTTGTTAGTACAATCCGTAAGAGAAAAGAAATTAATGCTCATTGCCGTGTGTAGCAAAAATCTCAATAATCAGGAGCAACAATTTCAAACTAAAACGGAAATTCAAGCAGATTTTCTGGCTGAAAGCTACAAAGATCAATTGGAATTAGAACAAGCTGTTAGTGTTCTCAAATCAAAAACAAGGATAAATTCTGTTAGCTGGCAATACTTACACGAAACATTAGACTATTAAGACTACTTCTGTTTTTTGACCTTTAGTATAGTGCTTATGGTATTAAAAGACACCATATTTACATAGTAGTTGACCTCAAGCCATTAAGCTTAATCTGTCACAATGGAGTGTACATAATATAGTTAAACCCATCAACTTTTGTTTGTTGATGCATTGAGGTGTTAGAACACAATAAACATGGAAAACTACAAACACCACTCTAATTCTGAACTACAGAAAAGAAAAGATTCTATTCAGCAAGTACTTTACATAACCTTAGGATTAAATCTAATTGTCTTAGAGACAAAATTCTGTTTGGGTTTAGCTACTGGCTCTCTAAGTCTTTTGGCTGATGCCCTACATTCGTTTACCGACAGTGCTAGTAATGTTGTTGGCTTGATATCAATGAGGTTAGCTAATCCTAAACCTGATTGGGATCATCCCTATGGTCATTCTAAATTTGAATCTTTAGGGGCATTGGCAATTGCTGGTTTTCTAATTGTAACTTGTATAGAAATTTTGCGTTCAGCTATAGAGCGTATTTTTGCAACGCAAGGAACAGAATCTCTAACTGTTGATAATCTAGATTTGATCTTAATGATAGGAGTATTGATTATTAATATTGGAGTTGCTATTTATGAAAAAAATCGAGGTAAAGCTCTTAGAAGTACGCTACTTCTAGCTGATGCTCGTCATACCCTTAGTGATGTATGGGTAACGATCGCTATTCTAATAGGACTTGTTGGGGTACAGCAAGGATGGCTGTGGTTAGATACTATTCTTACTTTTGTAGTAGCAGGGTTTATTTTTCATAGTGCTTGGGAAGTATTGCAAGAAAATATTCCTTCTTTAACGGATCGAGTTGCTATTCCTGCCAAAGACATTCTTGATGTGACTATGGGAGTATATGGGGTACTTAATTGCCATTCTATTACTTCAAGAGGAAAGCTCGATCATGAAATTTTTATAGAAATGCATATGGTTGTTGCCCCTCAAGATATTAAAACAGCCCATGCAGTTACAGAAGAAGTAGAACGGAAACTACAAGAAAAATATGGCTTAGTTCACGTCACGATTCATTTAGAACCCTATGAGTATATAGAACCCTTAGAATCTCATCTACAAAAACCACAAATTAACTAATCTTTGGTACTTTGAGCTTATCAAAATAAACTTCTTGAGGATTCTCAGTCATGCAATACTAAGCTTTTCGCCAATCAATGGCAAATCTTAATAAAAACGTAACTTTAGATACAGCAAAAATTTGTGTAATGTTCTCGATTATTGTTCTATAGTTATATGTATCGGTATCAGTTAGTGACTATTCAGTAAATAATTATGAGCATTGCCACTTTATCTTCAGCCACTTCCGTCAATTATTCTATCGATATGCTTCAGGATGAGGCTCGTCAAATGGTAGAAAAAGGCATTGTTAGTCGTCAACAGCCTATATATGTTCTGTGTAAATATATTCCTGCTCGTGAGTGGGTTTGTATCGAATGCGAACTAGAGAGATGCGACTATTTATTAAGAGACCCTATTGGTGATTTAATTGCCTACGAGCATTGGGATAATGACTAAGGTGCATTATGGCATCTTAATCGAGATTTTGCAAAATTTTTTAAGAAAAAACTGACTTAAAAGCCTGAATTTTCAGGCTTTTTGCATTTTTGTAAAAAGCCGAATTATTTATTTAAAGTAATGATTTACTTCTTTATATAATTTTAAATTATTTAATATAGAAAAAACTTGCTGCTATTGATATGGGAAACCGAATTACTTAAGATCGAAGATGCAGTATTTAATTAAAAAGTTCACTCTTATTAGAAGCAAGTACCATGATAGTATCTCCACCAATTCATTACTCGATCGACACAATCAGAGATGAAGTACAGCAAATGGTAGAGGGAGGACTTATAACTCGAAACCAATCAATTTATGTGCTTTGTGAGTTTTTTCCTGCCCGTGAGTGGTTAAGTATTGAATGTGAATTAGAACAAGGTGATTATTTACTCCGTGATTCCATTGGCGATTTGATTAGTTCGGAAAAATGGACTAGCGATTAAATAAATTCATTACCAAAGTCTCTATACCGATTCTCCAAAGTAATAAGAGACTTAGTATGAGGACAAGGGAATAGGGAACAGGGAAAAGAGCGATGGAGACTTTATCAGTTTTTTCTAATTAAGAAATAATTTAATCATTTATCTAGCTAGTGTGGGAGAATTAGGATTACTTATTCCGAAAAAAGCTATATAAGTTTTGTTTAATCTAATTTAATCTGGAGATTTCCGTAAGTTTTCTAAATCTTTTCTGAGGGCAATAATTTGTTCAGTTAGTTCTTCTAAGTCTGATTGAACACTATTTTCTGATGAATTGGTA
>JBFRWE010000237.1:0-10785 GCA_051439345.1 Xenococcaceae cyanobacterium | reverse complement strand
CTTCGATTCCATCCCGAACTCGACAGTGAAACGTTGCCGCGGCGAAGATACTTGGAGGGTAGCCTCCTGGAAAAATAGCTCAGTGCCAGGTTCATCCTTGCTTAAGACCTTCTCCTTTGATGAAGGTCTTTTTGCTAATTTTGCCAAGTAAAGACTAAGCTAGTTTTTTAGACAATTCTTATGGAGTGATTAACAATTCCCCAGTAGAGATAACCTTTATCATTAAAAGGAACACTAACGGGTTGTTTATTACCTCGCTCATCTGTCGCTCTTGCTTGTAATTGGTAATTACCTGGACTTGCATCCCAGTCAATATCCCAACGTACCCAAGCTTGAGCCAGGTTTGGCTCCCGTAGACGTGCCTGTTGCCAAGTTTTCCCCTTATCTAAACTTACTTCCACTTGGGTGATTTTTCCTTGGGCAGACCATGAGCGTCCACGCAAAAGAAGCTTTCCTGAAGAGATTTCTCCATCCCAAGGAAGTTCAAAAACACTCTTCGGTTTTTGCTCAGTAGTAATTTCTCCTAGTACTCCAGCTTTTTGTAATTCTTCTGATACTGGATAGACGTTGTATTTTCTTTTCGTCTGATTCTTTGAGTAAATCTTTGTTGTCCATAGTCTGTACTCTTGCTCTAGACATACTAAAATACTACATTCTTTTCAAAAAAATATATTCAATAATTTAAAAAACTCAACTTATAATTACCAATTCTGAACTTTCATAATTTTAGATTTAGGAACATTTAGTTAATATTTTCAGTCTGAGTGATAGCCATAATTTATAAATGTCGCTCGCCTAAACAGAAAGAGTGGATCAAGATTAAAAAAAAGATAAAGATTAGCTCGTGTCAGTAGGATGATCATCACAATATAGGATTTAATCGTATCGTTAAAGTAATAACCAAATATTATGAAGCTAGGACGATCTCTAAAAATAGCAACTGTTTTAACTGCAACTTTTGCCAGTGCAATTCCTTTCTTACCTACTAAAGCAGCAATTACTAGCGAAGAAAATATTCCTCAAAGTCAGATTGTAGCTGTAGCTGCTCCTTTCGGAGGTAATAAATATAATCTAGTAGTAGTTGAACAAATTCTAGAGAAAGACAACTGTTGGAATGAAAGAGGAACTCAACCGACAATTATAGATCCTGTGTGGACAACGTTTGATTTTACTGGACATTGTCGTCGTGCTACTGATAGTAATGGTTATTCTGTTCGCTTAGATGGTCAAGATACTAGTCAAGACTATCTCCTCAGTTTAGTTGAGCAGGATGGAGAATTACAGCTAGTCGCGCTTAATCGTCAAGAGCGCTCCAGAACTGTCATTGGTCATACTTTTGGTCTTAGTGGTGGAGATTTTTTAAGAATATATCTTAGTCCAGGGTGGCAATTTACCAAAAAAAGTGTGGATGGCAAAGTATTAGGTCATGTTTTCTTTAGTGGTGATAGTCAGGCGATCGCTGCTGCTAAAGATATTCCTCTTACTCCTCCTCCTGCCCCTGCTCCTCCTAGTTTTCCTGATGTAGCTAACGATATCTACAAAGATGAAATTGGGCAAGCTGTTGCTTTAGGATTCATTGCTGGTTTTAGAGACAACACTTTTCGTCCTCAACAGCCTTTAACTAGAGAACAACTAGTATCTATGGTAATTGGAGCTTTAGATACTGTCCCAGATTTACAAATTCAACCTCCAACCCAAGCTACAGCCCAACCTTATTCCGATGTTGCTCCTTCTCGCTGGAGTGCTGCCAAAATTGAGTGGGCAAAACAAAAACAAATTGTCAGTGGTTATCCTGATGGTACTTTTAGACCAGATAAACCAGTAACTAGAGCAGAACTAATGGCAGTTTTACGCCAAGCAGCCCAGTTCGTACAAGTAGAGAGAGGTATGTCTGCTGAAATAAAGACAACTCAACAAGGAACACAGTTTTCTGATATTAGTAGTCATTGGGGTGCAAATTTAATTGAACAGATGTCTGCTTATTGTCGAGTAGCTTCGCCTTTAAATGAAACGGGTAGTACTTTTTATCCGAATACTTCTACTGGTCGTAATTATGCTGCTGCTGCAACTTTAAGAATGCATAGCTGTATTAATGCCCAAGCAAGTCAAACCCAAACTAGCCCCTAATATATTCAACTTCTTGCATGAATCTCAAAAACTTTGATTTGGTTAAGTAGCAAGTAGAAAGTAGCGATTAACTATAGTTGATAGCAATAAGGAAGAAGAGTATACTGTTCCTTCTTCCTTCTTTTGATTACTGGCGAGACTTAATAAGTAGGTGTAACTTATGTCTAATCTAGATATAGGGGATGGGCGGTAATAGTTGTCACTGGATTTAAAGGTGTAAAACGAGTCAGTGTGGCGATAGGAATAGAACGAGATATTTGCACTTGCAGTAAGCTGTAGTACCAATTATTTTGTTTAAACCAGTCTATAGCTTGATGGCAATTTTCTATGGTAGCTAAAGCAATTACTAATCTTCCTTGAGGGACAATTTTTTGCTTACAGATATCTAAAATAGCTACTATATTACTGTTGCTACCGCCAATAAAAATACGGTCTGGAGAAGGTAATTGCTGTAAAATATTTTCTGCATTACCACAGATAGGGTGAATATTATCAACTTTTAAATTCTGACAATTTTCTTCAATTAAACTAATACCTATTGCCGTTTTTTCAATAGCATAAATTTGAGAATTAGGACACAAGCGAGCAATCTCTATGGAGACAGAACCAGTTCCTGCACCAAGATCCCACACTATTTGCTTAGCTTGCAAAGCTAATTCTCCTAAAATAAGTAAACGAATTTCTTTTTTAGTAATTAAACCATGTCGATCGCGAAATGTTTTAAAAGTTTTTTCTGATAATCCTAAAATAGGAAGATTATTAGAATCAAAAGGAGTATTTTGAGGATCTTTTCGCGACAAAATTAGTACATTTAAATTGGCAAAATTTGTTTCAGATAAATGAGCTAATTGATTAATTTCTTCTGAATTAAAACTATTAATTCTTTCTGATTGATCTACAAAATTTTCAAAGAGCCAGAAAGTATATTCAATAGGTAAATTAAGAGAAAGATAAAGACGAGCGATCGCGCTAGGATTATTAGTATTATCTGTGAGGATGGCAATTTTTTCTTTTCCCTGTCGTAAGACTTTAATTAATTCATCTACATCTCTGCCATGAACGCTAATAAATTGTGCATCTTGCCAGGGAATTTTTAAACGACTAAAGGCTAGTTGAATTGAACTAAGATGAGGATGAAATTTTAGGTGTTCTTGAGGGAATTGCTCTAATAATAAACGACCTAAACCAAAGAATAAGGGATCGCCACTAGTAAGAATAGTAATATACTCGTTTTGCTTTACAAGTTGCTGAATCTCTTTAATATTTTTTTGCAAGTTATTGAGAATAATTTTTTTGGCTGGATGATTGGGGAAATAATTTAAATGGCGATTACTTCCTACTAAAATAGTAGCTTGAGCAATTATTTTTTGGACTGATAAAGCTAATCCTGCTGCACCATCTAAACCGATTCCTATTACTTCTATTTCCCTCATTTATTTGCTAATTACTCTCTTTAAGTCTAAGTTGCCAGAGATTCCCTAAATTTTATTTTCAAGATAGTTCTACTGTTGTAGTTCCTCAATTTTTTTCAAGGCACTTTGAGCATATTCTTTTTTTCCTTGTTGCTCATAAAGCTTGGCCGCTTGACGATAAGCTGCAATCGCTTCTGGTTGTTTGTCTTTTTCTAAAGCTAGGGTAAAACCTTGAGCATAATGAACATCAGGATTATCAGGGTTAATTTCAATGGCTTGATTATAATTTTCTATTGCTCGCTCGTATTGACCTAAACTAGCAAAAGCAATCCCTCTTTCTACATAGGCATCAAAATATTTAGGATCGATATTGATAGCTCGATCGAAGTCTTGTATAGCTAGTTCATGTTTTGGTTCATGCAAAGATAAATAAGCAATACCTCTATTTACATAAATTTGAACCATTTGTCGATCGGAAGCAGTATTAATAGCTTTGGTATAACTTTCGATCGCTGGTTCATATTTTTGATCCCTAAAATAGATAACCCCTCGATTGATGTAAGCATTGGTTTTCTCAAAATTACTGGTAGCAGGGTTATTAATTACTTGATTGAACTTTTCAATTAGTTCAATCTCAGCGCGATCGCTTCCCCGATGATGATAATGTTTAGCAAGTGCTTTTGCTGTTGGTTGAAAGTCTTCTGGAGTTACCTCAGGGGCTTTAGTTACTTCAGGAGTTTTAGCTATCTCAGGAGTTTCGGTTACATCAGGAGCTTTAGTTACTTTAGGAATTTCGGTTACTTTAGGAGCTTTAGTTACCTCAGGAGTTTCGGTTGCTTCAGGAGCTTTAGTTAACTCAGGATTTTTAGAGCCAGAACTATCAGAATTAGCTGGTTGATCTTTTGATTGAGCTACACTTTCATCTTTGACTATATATTGCTGACAAGTTTGTTTAGCTCCTTTTGCTGCTTTAGTCTGCGGATTTGCGAACACAGGATTATTTTGTAATTGATTACAGCCTTCACTAAGCCAATCTTGCCAATTTCCTCCTATCCAGAGTCTAACTGTACCGTCCTTACTACCACTAATAATCTGCTTACCGTCGGCACTAAAAGCAACGGATTTAACCTCTTCTTCGTGTCCTTGCAATGTTTGCAAAAGACTACCATCTTTTGCCCATAAGTGTATAGTATTATCCAAACTACTGCTGACAAAGGTTTGACCATCAGGATTGTAAGCAACTGAGCTAACACTTTTTTTGTGTCCAGATAAAGTTTGTACTCGATGCTCATTAATGTTCCAGAGTCTTATTTTGCCATCTCTACCGCCAATAATGATGGTTTCTCCATCAGGACTGAAAGTAAGGGAAGTGAGTAGATTTTTGCCGATAGAAATAGCTTGAAGTTGTTGGCCGTTTAAATCCCACAACCTGACACTTCCATCTTCATGGCTGCCACTAAGAATATAATTACTATCAGGGCTAAAAATAACAGAATCCACCTCACTTTCATGCCCTCGTAAAGTAAGAATTAGATTACCTTCTAAATCCCATAATCTCAGAGTCCTATCTTGATTACCACTAACGAGATATTTACCATTAGGACTAAAGGCAAGAGAAATAATTTCCCCTTTCTTATCACGAAAAGTTTCAAGATATTTCCCTTCTCGATCTAATAGTCTAATAATCCGATGATCGATTACAACTGCGATAGTTTGACCATTGGGACTATAGATAACTAAGTTAATATTCTGATTTGGTAATATCTGACTAATCGGTTTGCCTTCTTTTGACCAAAAGTTTATGCCATTACCATCACTACTCATAATCACTTGTTTATCCTTAGGATTAAAGGCAACTGAGTGAACACTTTCATCATGTTGAAATAGGTGGGATTCTTTACTTACCTCGATCGCTTGGCGTAGGCTTAACTGAACCGAAGTTGATATTTTTGTCCAGGGGAGTATTTTGGTAAGACGATCGTTTTGCCCAATTGTATGAATTGCTAAAACTAAGGCTTCAGTGGACTCTACAGGCAATAAAGTTTGGGCTTTAGCAGCATTCTCTTTGATTGTAGTTTGTTGCATCTGTACCCAAATGACGCTCATTAAACTTCCTAGAAATATCAAAGCTCCACCTGCCAAAACAAGATTACGAACAGTATGGTTTTTTTTGGAAGGGATAGTATTGAACAAAAATTTTTCTTTTGTTTGATTTTTATCTAACCACATATGTTTGAATAAAGAATTTCATTTTCTAGATCAAGATTAATAAATTATTTAATAATTAATGGATAAGACTACAATAAGATAGGTTACGCGAATTTGTTATTTTGCCCTAGTTTAGCGATAACTATTCTCTAATTTGTGTGGAAAAAGTAAAGGTGGGCAATACCCACCTAAAATTCTACAGTGTTAAAGTAATCAAAAGAGCGAAGCTTTCTTGAAGAAATTTAATCTATTTGTGTCCATTCAGTGTGAATAAATTCACCTCTAGGTTTGTCTGTCCTTTCATAAGTATGGGCTCCAAAATAATCTCTTTGAGCTTGAGTCAGATTTTGGGGTAAGCGATCGCGTCTATAACTATCAAAATAGTCTAAAGAAGCACTAAAAGCAGGAACCGGGATACCCAAATTACTAGCCACCGCCAATACTTCTCGCCAAGCAGTTTGACGATCCAAAATAGTTTGTTTGAATTCTGGTGCTAACAATAAATTAGGTAGATCGGGATTTTCAACAAATGCCGATTTAATTTTGTCTAAAAATCCAGCTCGAATAATACAGCCACCTTTCCAAATACGAGCGCATTCACTCAAATTCAGGTTAAAACCAAACTCTGCTGATGCCTTACTTAAAAGTGCCATTCCTTGAGCGTAAGAACACATTTTTGAGCAATAGAGAGCATCTCTTACTTTATTGATGAAGGCTTGTTTATCTCCATCATATTTACCCATCGGACCTGTTAATTCTTTAGCTGCTGCTACTCGTTCATCTTTGTAAGCAGACATAACACGAGCGTTAACGGCAGCATACATAGTGGGAATTGGCACACCCAATTCTAGGGAACTAACTACAGTCCAACGTCCTGTCCCTTTTTGTCCAGCAGCATCCAGAATTAAATCTACTAAGGGTAAATTCGTTTCGGGATCGATATATTTAAAAATATCTGCTGTAATTTCAATCAAAAAGGAATTTAACTCATCGGTCGTATTCCACTCAGCAAATACTTCATGTAATTGTTCATGGTCTAAACCTAAGCCATTTTTAAGTACATCATAGGCTTCAGCAATGAGTTGCATATCCCCATACTCAATGCCATTGTGTACCATTTTGACATAGTGTCCTGCACCGCGGGGGCCAATATAGGTAACACAAGGACCATCATCAACTTGAGCAGCAATTTTAGTTAAAATTGGTTCTAGTTCTTTGTAGGCTGCTTCTGTTCCTCCTGGCATCAGACTGGGACCATTAAGGGCACCTTCTTCACCCCCACTGACTCCCATACCAACAAAACCAAGTCCCGTAGATTCTAAATCTTTGGTACGTCTGTCTGTATCTTCATAGAGGGAGTTACCACCATCGATGATCATATCTCCTTCATCTAGAAGCGGTTTGAGTTGCTCGATAACTGCATCTACTGGCTTCCCTGCTTTAACCATAACTAAAATTTTGCGGGGACGTTCCAGGGTTTGTACGAATTCCTCTAGGGAATAAGCAGCTTTAACGTCCTTATCTTTGGCTCTTTCTGCCATAAATGTGTCAGTTTTGCCACTGGTGCGATTATATACAGCAATGGGGAAGCCACGACTTTCTACATTGAGAGCCAAGTTTTCTCCCATTACCGCTAAACCAATTACACCGAAAGTTCTTTGTATCATAGGATTGAGCTTATCTGAAGAGTCTCTTCTCTTTCAGACTACCTTGCCTTTTGAGTAGCGTGCTGTAAAAAAGGTATTAAGTTTAGATTGTTGTTAGATTTGTGAGGATATAGTGTTGGGCTACTCACCATTGTGTTTGCTGAGGAAAAGATTGCTCGAGCGACAATACTTAAATAATATTTAAAATTTTATTGACGATCGGGATTGGCAACTCTATAAACCGATAAACTCAGTTAGTAGTGAGTAAATGATTTTAGAAAAAAGTTTTATGGCTTACTACTGGTTTAAAGCATTTCATTTAATTGGGGTTGTCGTTTGGTTTGCGGGCTTATTTTACTTGGTACGTTTATTTGTATATCATGCTGAAGCTGCTCAAGAACCAGAACCAGCCCAAACTATACTGAAAAAACAGTATGAAATAATGGAAAAACGCCTCTACAACATCATCACTACTCCTGGGATGTTGGTAACAGTGGCAATGGCAATTGGTTTAATTTCTACTGAACCAGAAATTCTTAAGTCTGGTTGGCTACATTTTAAGTTAGCTTTTGTAGTACTTTTATTGGGCTATCACCATTATTGTGGGCGCATCATGAAGAAATTGGCAAAAGATGAATGCTCATGGACAGGGCAGCAATTTAGAGCCTTAAATGAAGCTCCTACAGTTTTGTTAGTGGTAATTGTTCTTTTGGCTGTCTTTAAAAATAGTTTACCTCTAGACCTAACTACCTGGTTGATTGTTGCTTTAGTAATTGCGATGGTGGCTAGCATTCAACTTTATGCGAAAAAAAGGCGCAAAGATCGGGAAAAATTGGCACAAATGAACCAAGAACCCGAATTAGCTTCTAGATAATTTCTGTTCTTCCTTTTTTTCACACAATTCGATCATCCGATCGAAATCATAACTATGAGTTAATTCTCCTAAAGCCGTAGCTAAATTTTTATGGCTTGGGGGAATTTGCTCGATTAACTGTAAAATCAAATCAGCATCAACAGCGATCGCAGCATAATAGAGTTTCGATATCCACTCGGAAGACATACAATTTAAATCTTGAGCTTGAAGAGATTCACCATCTGTCAGAGTAGATGTTACTACATTAGCAACTTCTGAATATACATATTTCACTCCCAAATATTTACTCATTTTGTCAAAAATAACTGGTTCTTGAAAAGGCTTGCTAACAAAATCGTCACAACCTGCTGCTAATATTTTTGCTCTTTGTTCTTCAAAGGCGGATGCGGTTAAAGCAATAATAAAGGTTGGTTCTATCTGTTCTTGCTGTTGTAGTTGTTTAATCTTTTGGGTAGCAATATATCCATCCATCACAGGCATCCGAATATCCATCCAAATTAGATGAGGATGCCATTCTTGCCAAAGAGCGATCGCTTCTTTACCATTGCTGGCGGTACGAGTAGAAAAACCAACTTTTTGCAACAGTTGTGTCAATAAGTCCCGATTTTCCTGGCGATCGTCTACTATCAAAATACGATATAAGGGTTGTCCTGGGGCTACGCCCATAACTCGTTTTGGGCTAGATAAATTATCTATAGCTAGCGATCCCGCTAACAAGACTTCGAGATCGAAATAAAAAGTAGAACCTTTACCCAACCTACTACTAACCTGAATATCTCCTCCCATCAACTGCACAAATTGACGACTAATAGCTAACCCTAAACCAGTTCCTCCTTCTGATTTAATGCCTACCAAGGTTTGGACAAAAGGTTGAAATAGTTCACTCATTTCGTTGTCAGCAATACCCTTTCCTGTATCTTCTACTTCAAACAACAGTTTGACGGCGGTACTGGCAGTATTATTAATTGCTCGCTCTCTTTTTACTCTAAGGGTTACTCCTCCAGTATGAGTAAATTTAACAGCATTACTAAGGAGATTAATAATTATCTGGCGTAATTTGCGACAGTCGCTGACAATATAACGAGGTAAATCTGGAGCTAAAATAAAATTCAAAGAAAGCCGTTTTTCCTCAGCCCTAATTTGAAACATTTCTCTAATAGTTTGTAGTAACTGATAGAGATCGAAAGGCTCCAAATTGAGAATAATACGTCCCGCTTCAATTTTTGACATCTCCAGCACATCGTTAATCAAATTAAGTAAATGCTCTCCACTACGGTTAATAATGGCAAGAGACTCTTTTTGTTGAGAGGTAATCTTCACATCTCGATCCATTAATTGAGCAAAACCTAGAATAGCGTTAAGAGGTGTTCTCAATTCATGACTCATATTGGCTAAAAACAAACTTTTAGCTCGGTTAGCAGTTTCTGCTTCTTTGGCTTTTACTTCTAATTGATGGCTATAATCTTTTAATTTTTGCTGAGATAGAAATAATTGTCGAGATAGCCAATTGATCCCCAACAATAAGCCAAATACAGAAATTAGTCCTACAGCGATAATATTACTTGCTAATTGACGTGCAGGGGCAAAAGCTTCATCGCGATCGATTTCTACCAGTAAAGCTAAATCTTGATCGTTGAGCCAACGATAAACACCAAGTACAGGAGAATTTTTATAGTTACGATACAGTCCATAGCCACTAATACCACGCATGGCCGTATCAATACCAGGACTTCTAATGCCTTCAGGAAATTCTTCTGTATTGTCACTATCTCTAGAAATAAAGGAATTTTTACTTACTAAAGAACCAACTAAATAGGTTTCACCACTTTGTCCCAAACCAGTTCGCTCTCTAACAATACGATCGATCCGCTCTAAGTTAAGATCGACTAGTAATATTCCTTGCCGAATTCCCTGCTGATTATGTATCGGCTTAGCTAGGGTAACAGCAGGTTTGCCAGTAAATGGGGAGACATAAAAGATAGGAGCAAAACTATCCCCCAATTTTACTTCTTCTACATAGGTAGTATTGGCTAAGATTTCATATTCCCCTTCTCTTTGTTTATTGGTCGATAAAATAATTTTATTGCTGCGATCGAGAATAAAAATTTCTCGCAGATTTGGCTTGATTTTAGCTACTTGTAGCAGATATTGACGGAGATTTCCATAAGCTGTTTGGTCTTTTTCTTCAGCAATTTCCTTGTCTAACAGCTTAGTTAAATTAATTTGGACATCTGGCAACTGAGTAGTGAGCAAAAAATCTCGCTGCTGATCTTCAAACCAACGGTTAATTTCTGCTTCTTTGAGAGTAGCAGCAACACTTAGTCGATCGAAAGCAGCAGCACGAAGAGCATTTCTAGCTCTCAGGTAAGCTACACTTCCCACTATCCCTACTGTAATTAGAGACAGAAACAGGAAATAATTAGCAACTTTTGTTGTCAAAGATTGTTGCCAAAATTTCATCTGTGTTGTACTAGTGAACAGAATAGATGCTTTTCTATCTTACTGTTGAATACTAGTA
>JBFRWE010000236.1:0-2759 GCA_051439345.1 Xenococcaceae cyanobacterium | reverse complement strand
ATCGACAGTAACAAAGAGTACGGTTTGGTCTAAATTAGTCAAGCTAATATGAGAAAAAATTAGTTCTTAAACCCATGAAAATCGAATCGATCGAGCAAGAGTTGATTGAAGGTACTGAGACGATTTTGACCAGAGTAACAATCGCTCAAGTAAATAGTTCTTGTATCTTATCGAGAATTATGATTGATACTTTAGGAAAGCCAGGAATTGATAATGATCTTAGATTGCTTGGCTCTGGAAGTGAATGGGAATTAGTTTGGACTGAACCTCGACTAACTATCGAGCAAACTAGAGAAATAATTAGTCAAGCGATATCGCTATCTGCGTAAAAATTTGAGAAAATTCAAGACTTTAGGAAAAACAAAGATGAATAGTCAAACAACAGATGTGCAAAACTCTGCTGAACAAATCCCTCCATCATCTTTTAAGCTAATAGACAGAGATCATCCAGAAATTTATTGGATTTTGTCCACATCACCTCAATCAAAAGAGCGTTTTTATTTTGAATACAATTTTAATGATGCCATTAAAGGATGGTTTTCCGTTGTTCCTAAGTATTTGTTAAAACGCCAGCAAGTTCATTACGCACCTTTATACTACACTCGCCCTGAAGCAGAAATTAGAAAAGTTGATGGTAATTTTGCTGTTGTAGAAATAATCTGGGAAGAACTTGATACTTAAGAATTTGCCTAATTTATTTCACCTCATAGGTGTTACTTATTAATGGACAATTGATAATTGATAATTTGGGATTTTTAGACTGTTTTGACAGTGAAAAAAGAAACTGGGAGCTAATGATTAACTTTTAAAAAATCTGGATGAAGGAGCTTATTCAAGAAGTATTGAATCTTCCTTACCGAAACTCCTGAACTTCTACACTTCTTTGCTGCCAGTCCCTACCAATCTGAATAGTCAGATCGGAATTAAGAATACCAGTACTCTCCACTAGCACTTCTCCCACTCCGATAGCAGCCCTTACTATAGCAGCAGCGCGGTCGTCTCCACCTTGGGCAATAATTTTAGTAACTTCTAAAGGTTCAGACCACCTTCTACTTACATATACTTGTCTATACCCAGCTTCCCGTAAAGAAGATACCATTGTATTTACTGCTTCTCGGTCTTCTAAGCTATCTTGAATAGCAATACTTATATTGCGATAATCTTTTTGTGAATGACTATAAGACGACCATTCTTCTGTTTGGCGATCGCTAAATCTTGACGAAGAATTTGTTTCATAGCCATTTCTATTAACTGAAGAACTATCTAAGCTATTAGTATAGTCGTCTGGAACTACATCAAAATGCTGAGTCATTATTTCCGCAATTTTGCGCTCGTTAGGCAGCCAATAGCTAATTTCTCTTTTTCCATTCCCACTAAAATCTCCAGGTAACATAAACATTTGTACGTTGCTTCTTTCAGTTTTTGAAGCAAAATTACCTAAAGCCATCAATTCTTTAATCGTTAAATCTGTATCGAGATGAGATTGAATTACTGATAGTATTTGGGGTACTTTCACTATCGTCGCAGGTTTAAGGGCTTGCTCAACTACTGAGCGCATCAGCATTTGCTGTCGTTGAATGCGGGAGATATCGCCGTACGCATCATAGCGAAATCTTAAAAACTGTGTTGCTTTATCTCCATCTAGATGTTGTTTACCTTTTTTAAGATTGATGTAGAGATGTTGACTAAAATCTGTATATTTCATGTCTTTAGGCACATCAACCGTTACACCACCTAAAGCATCAATTAGTTTTTCAACCCCTTGAATATTCAATCTGACGTATTTATCAATCTTTACTCCATCTAACAGATTGCTAACTGCTTCTGTTGTTAATGCTGGACCTCCATATTCATTGGCAATATTAATTTTTTGCACTCCATGTTCATCCAAATTGACACGGGTATCGCGGGGAATAGAAAGAATGGTTAGCTTCTCTGCATTAGGATCGAAGCGCAGCAAGAGCATTGTATCGCTAAGACCTTGGAAGGAATTAACTAGAGCATGATAACCCAAGTCTTCTTCTGGTTGCTCATCTAAATCTGAAGTAAGAACTTTAATTCCTAAAACTAAAATGTTAACTGGGCGAGATAACTCTGGTATCTTCAAAGAGTTTTTAGCCACGATCTCTTCTTGGTTAAAGACGGCTTTTTCTTCTGGGGTTAATTCTGCTTGTTGTAGAGGAGAAGAGTCAGAAAGAGTTACTGCTAGTAAGGCACCCGCAGCAGCTGAAATCAAGGATATCCCTGCCAAAGCAACGCCAATCAAGATCGAATTGCGACGATTCCCTTTGTTTCGTTGATAACGAACTTTATGAACGTATTTTTTCCCAGAAGGAGTAGGTTGATAAACTTTTCTTGCTGACACAGGTGTCCTCACACTAGCTAAGTAGATATTATCACTAAGATTTCTCAGTATATACCCAGACAATAAATTGGCTCAATTTTAGCAGGATTAGCAGATTTTTGGTATCCAACTTGTCATGTAAAGCAAATTTTAACAAAAAGAGCAAAAAATGATAAAGTTGGGATAAGTGATTACCCAATAGGGAATCAGCTAAAATAACTAGGGGAAATTTTCCTCCCGATTCTAGCTTGTTGAAATTAAAATTAGCTTAGACAAGAAAAAACTTTACCAAAAATCATGGGTTTAAATCCCCGTCGTTGACGAAGTAATAGGTTAACCTTTTAGACGTAGAATCATTATCTAGCCAAGCGGTTGGGCATTTTATAAATTTAGCAGGTTAGTAAGAACAAGGTTT
>JBFRWE010000235.1:0-6720 GCA_051439345.1 Xenococcaceae cyanobacterium | reverse complement strand
GGTGGGCAAGTTGAAAGAATCAAAACAAAAATATTTTGGTAAAAATTATTTGCCCACCAAATACCAACTAAATTATGGACACCCTAAAGATTCGCGAGTATCTACTCCAGTTTTAGAATTAGTACCTGAAGCATTGGCACAAAGTTGTTTTAATTGTAATTTGGTTAAAACAGCTAAAGTGAAATCAGCACCAGTAGCCTTTACCCCTTTAAAACTAGAAAAAGATAAAATTGCTTCTTGAAAAATAGCATCACTTAAATCTGCACCATCAAAGGTAGTTAGATAGGCAAAGCCATAACTGAAATCTGCGCCTTTTAGGTTAGCGTTAGTCAAATTAGAGCCATTAAAAACAGCACCTCTTAAGTCAGCGTTACTAAAATTAGCCGATTCCAGATTAACTTTGGCAAAATCAACAAATGTTAGCTCTTTATTCGCAAAATCTCCATTTTTTAAATCCTCTTCGCTAAAAGTAGATGGTGTCACAGAAGATGAACTTGCTGCTTGTACAGGTAAAGGCAACAATAACAAAATTGACAGTAACAAAAAGATACCCAGTCGAAGAAAATATTTCATGGATCAACAATTAAGATAGAAAGAAAATAAACTCATTCAGATTATAGTGCTAGTCGGAATAATCAACTCATCTAGCTATTTTTGACCAGGGAACACCGGTCACCGCAGGCTCCGTCATTTTACAGATGAAAGATTTGTTTAGAGTAATTGCTCGATAGATATGCAAAAACCCTGGATATATACAAGATTTAATCGCAGAGTATTTTTAGCGTTACTTTTTTTCCTGATTGCTTCCAGCAAAAAGTATGTTGCGAGGGAGCTAAATACTACTAAATGTGATTGGTGTTGGACTGGTGCAGTAACTAATAGCACAATAACTATTAAAGCTAAACTCAATACTCAAGTTCAATTAGGCAAAAATTATATTCAAGTTTTTTTTAGTAAAAACCCTGATTTGGATAGTAATAAAAAAGTAAACAAAGTTCAAGCAAGTTTCTTAACTAATCAAATAGCTACATTTAACCTGGTTGATTTAGAAGACAATACTCTTTACCACTATATAATTATCGCCGATGGTCGAAGATATCCCAGCACGGGAACGCTAGAATTTAAAACAGTAAAAGTCAATACAAAATATAGCTTTGCGATCGGTTTTTCTTCTTGTGCAGGTGGAACTATTAGTAAATATTTAAGTTCAGGGGTAAGCAATAGTAAAGTATTTGATGTTATTCGCCAACACAAATATAAAAGTGAGAATGGACAAGATTCCAACTTGTCACTATTTATTCACATGGGAGATTTACATTACAGAAATGATCTCCATTTCCTTGGTTTAAAAGAAAAAGATCTTGACGACTATAGGAACAATTTTGATGTAGTAATGACACAACCTAGACAAAGAAATCTTTATCAAAATATTCCTCTTGCCTATATTTGGGACGATCATGATTACGGGACTAACGATTCTAATAGCTCTTATCCTTTAAAATATATTGCCAGTGAAGCCTATAGAGAACAAGTACCCCATTATCCTCTTGTCGAGACATTAGACGAAGAACAAAATTTAGGTGCAATCTATCAATCTTTTGTCATTGGCAGAGTGAGATTTATTATGACTGACAGTCGTTTCCATCAAGATTTGGACAGAGAAGACAATGTAGACAAAACTCTGTTAGGAAACCATCAAAAAGAATGGTTGTTTGCACAACTAATAGCAGGAAAACAAAATCAACAAGATAATCAAGAAGGATTAACCATATGGGTTAATAGTATTCCGTGGATAGTCAGACAAGATGATTATAAAACTAAGGCATGGAATAGATTTGCTCAAGAAAGAACCAAAATTGCCAATTTTATTAAAGAGAACAATATTGATAAATTACTAATGATCTCAGGCGATGCCCATATGTTGGCACTTGATGATGGAAAAGAAGGGACAAGCAACAACTACGCAACCGATGGAGGTGGTTCTTTTCCTGTAATTCATGCTGCTGCTTTAGATAGCAAACCATCATTTAAAGGAGGTTATTACAACGGAAAAAATTATATTGTCAATCCAGAAGCATTAAAGAGTAAGGATGGTGCTATCACAGGTAAAGGACAGTGGGGATTATTAAATTTTGTCGATGATGGTAGCCAGATTAAAGTAAAAGTTGAATTGAAAAGAATGGAAGATACCTTGATTCAACACACTTTTATTTTTAAGTAGCTATTTTTTTTCGACACAATTTGATTCTAAGTAATTTTACGCGATGCCAAAGTTAGAATACTTTCTTTTTCTTTACTTTGTCATGATATTTTCAAAGTTATTTAAAACTTTGAAAAATAGGATATTTCAGATACAAAATTTTAGTCAATCAAGACTTTTAGGAAAAAAGTTTCAATGCAATTATCAGATCGAGATTTAACACAAAAAATAATTAAAATATTTGAGGAAAAAAGTATTGCTGAAGAGAATCCTCATACTAGTATAAAGCGTGTTCTTAAAAACGATACTATTATCAAAAGACATATGGATGCTTTTAATATCTACAAAGATTATCTTAAAGATAAAACTCGATTTCTAGATTGGGGATGTAAACATGGATTAGATGCTTATCTAATCCGAACCTATCTTGCTGAACAAGCTGAAATACATGGCTGTGACATCAAAACAGAGGAAAAATGTGGTCTTCTCTATGACTCTGCCAAATTACAATATTCTCAACTGACACATCGGTATCAATTACCCTACGAAGATAGTTACTTCGATGTCGTAATTGGCAGTGGTGTTATCGAACACGTACCAAATGATTATGAGTCTTTAAAAGAGTTACATAGAATTATCAAGAAAAATGGTTATTTAATCATAACTTTTTTACCAAATCATTTATCTTACACAGAATTTTTGGCTCGAACATTTAGAAATGGTGATGGAGCGCATCGACGCATATATTCTCTTAATGAAATTAAAAAATCGCTTTTACATACTGGGTTTTTACCAGTTTATTATGGATATCATCAAGTTCTTCCCTCATTAACATCTTTTTCCGCCAATGCTAATTTTGGAAAACTAAAGGTTTTCCAATCTTTATTGAGTAAAATTTATAGTTTGAATAACTATGCAGAGAAAATATGGCCGATTAACAAATTTGCAGCTAATATTTTTGTCATTGCTCAGAAAAAAATGATGATGTAGACCTTATATCAATTCTCGTACACTAGCTAGATAAATAACTCTTCGGGTTCGGGCGCATTTCCAAGTGCCGTTAATAAGAGCGATCGAGTTACTTAATGTAGGTAAAGAAGAATCGTGAGTACTATGGGGATGAGGTGATGGAAATAGTACAGATTAACAAACAGGGGAATGACAATCAAATCACCGTAATTCAAGAAGAAAGGGTTGGACTACCTCGATTGCTGAAGGCTAACTGAGAAAAGTGAAAGGTAATCTAGCTCGGTAACTATGGGGAAAATATCATGCTAGATAATTGGGAAACTTTAGAATCAGGTTTATTTTTTATTCTCGGTACTGGTAGATGTGGTACTACACTACTACAATCGATGTTGTCTGAACACTCAAAAATCTTGGTTCCGTTAGAAGTGGGGTTCTTCACGAATTGGGAACCAGCTATTCATTTCAGCGATCCGCTGTTAGAGAATGAGGTTGAGGAGTATCTCCGCTCTTGCATTCAATACTGGTGGTGGCCAGCACTGTCAATCAATAGTGAGGCCTTTTCTGAGGTAGTGCGGGGAGGTGTGCGCTCGGCGCGCTCGATTTTTTTATGGATACTTTGGCAACTATCAGCGGGAAGTGGCAAGGTCAAAATTGGAGAGAAAACCATTGGCAATTGGGGAAAAGTTGGTCGAATTCTGGAGTTGTTTCCCAAAGCCAAGTTTATTCATATCTACCGAGACCCAAGGGATGTAGTTGTTTCTCTCAAGGAGCAAGTCTGGTGGAGAGCATCTTCGGTGATGCCTGCTGCCATGTACTGTCGCCAAGTTCTGGACAAACTTAAGGCTCTCGAACAGGCACTGGATTTGAAGCAGTGGCTAAGGGTGCAGTACGAATTGCTGGTAACCCAGCCAGAGCAAGAGTTGAGAAGGGTATGTGTCTTTCTCGGAGAAGAATTTGAGTCAAGAATGCTCCGCTTTTACGAACGAAGGGATTGGGGCTATGTAGAGGCAGAAGCGGAGTGGAAAGAGCTAACTCTCAAACCACTAACCTTAGAGAGGATAGGAATATACCGGGAGCATCTCAAGCCGAGAGAAATTTGGACAGTAGAACAGCTCCTGGGAGAATTAATGATTGAGTATGGCTACGAACCAGACCGAGAAGTTGCCCTCCGCCCAGACTGGTTGCTCGTCAATGTAGCCGAACAGATTAAGTGGGGTCTGAAGTGCTTTTTAATCGGAGGTTCACAGAAGTTGCTCGACGAAAAGCCAGTGGTTCAGAGGCTATCGGGACGTAGTGACCAACACTATAATTTGGGAAATTGATAGTAGTAGTCTAATCATTTTGAACTTTTACTTTTAAGACAGGTCTAATGTCCAATACCTTAAGGCAATACCTAAGCAACGATCGATCATCAACAATTAACAATCTGGACACTCCTCATAAGGGCTATCACTGGGATGGAATAAGTAGTAATTTTTTTGAAGGGTGGTATTTTCGTCTTACTCTTCCAAACATTGGTCAAACTTTTGCTTTTATGTATTCGCTCGCCGATCCTATGGGAGGACAATCTAATAGTGGTGGTGCAGTACAAATTTTAGGGGTAGATGAACAGTATCTCTGTCGTACTTTCCCCGATGTAAATAAGTTTTGGGCAAGCAAAGATAATCTGAGTTTAGGACATTGGGGTAAAACCAACTTACAAATAACACCCCAATTTTTGCCTCCTACAAAATTTAAGACTCATCTTCAACAAGGATATCAAGTAACTAATAATTTCCATCAGGGTTATATTAATAATCTTGGTAATAATAATTATTGTCGTTGGCAATACCAGGTTAAACCTATCTATGGCTGGGGAAATCCACAACATCTTCAACAAGCAACAGCAGGTTGGTTATCTTATTTACCTATTTTTGAACCAGGATGGCAGATTTTGATGGCTCATGGTTTAGCCACAGGATGGATTGATTGGCAAGGAAAACTGTATGAATTTACCGATGCACCAACTTACAGTGAGAAAAATTGGGGTAATTCTTTTCCTCAAAAATGGTTTTGGATTAATTGTAATAGTTTTATTAACGAACCCGATCTAGCTTTAACTGCGGGGGGAGGCATCAGAAAAGTATTATGGTGGCAAGAAGAAGTGGGTTTGGTTGGTATTCATTATCGCGATCGGTTTTATGAATTTGTACCATGGAATTCTCAGGTTAGTTGGCAAATTCAACCTTGGGGAAAATGGCAAATGCAAGCTATCGATCGAGACTTTGAGGTTACATTGACGGGAACAACCAATTTACCTGGTACTTATGTACGCACCCCTACGGCTAAAGGGTTGATTTTCAATTGCCGTGATACAACTAAAGGTGAGTTAGAGCTAGAGTTGCGATCGCGCTCTGGAAAAACTATTCTGAAAGCAAATACTAATCTTGCTGGTTTAGAAGTAGGCGGATCGCCTTGGCATGATTCTTGGATAGTTAGGGCTTAGAATAACTTTGGTTGCACAGTTTAGCTGTTTGAGTAATTTCAGCCAAAGATAATTTTTCATCTGCTAACAATTGTTGCGATCGCTCGACTCGACATTGTAAAACGTATTGATGTGGAGATTTTCCTGTACTTTGTTTGAAGAGTTTGCCAAAGTGATAGGGACTCAATTTAACAATCTTTTGCCATTATTTAGACTTAGCTCCGCTCGATCTGAGTTGGCAAGATGAAGAGTAAGACAATGTTTTGCTTCAGCAGGATACTTAATTCTATCTGGCGGTGGTGGGCAAATTTCACGCTCTACTTCTACTCCATTCCAGACCAAATCTGGATTAGGCTCGCTCAATTTATCTCCTACTGAAGACATATAAAATAGGTTGAAACTTGGCTCATTTATTGACTATATGGGAAAACAACTAACATAACTATTTTCACTGTAGTTAATAATCTTAGAATCTCTAGTTAGCAGAATGAGATCGCCAATTCTAGCTGTAGCTACAATTATCCTATCTGCGGGATCGCCGTGAAAGCTTCCTGGTAAAAAACTGCTCTCAATTGCTATTTCTGGAGTTAAAGAATATAGATTCATTCCTGGTTGAGCTAAAACTTCTTTTACCCACTGATTTAGTGGTTTAGTTATGGTGATTCTATTTTTAGCTACCAACATTGATAATTCCCACACCGAAATTGCTGCTATATACACTTTTCCTTCTTGTGCATTTTTATCTATCAGTTTAATTGCATCCTCAGATAACTCTGTTGAGCCTTGGCAGAGCCAAATCCAGGTATGAGTATCCAGCAGAATTCCTTGACTCATAACAGACAAATTAAGTAGATTCGACTGTTGTATCTTCGACTTCCCATGATTCTCCTGTGCTTTCGACTATATCTCCAGAGATTTTGATTGTGTTAGCCTGACAACCAAATAAAGAGTAAGTTTCATTTTCTATGGGTACAAGTTTTGCCATTGGTTGACCATGTTTAGTAACTATTATGGGCTTTTTAGTTTGAGCAACTTCCTCAATTAGCCTTAAACAATGGGTTTTAAATTGCCCTGCTCCAATTTGTTG
>JBFRWE010000234.1:0-3518 GCA_051439345.1 Xenococcaceae cyanobacterium | reverse complement strand
TTTAGCTGTGGCTTTGGGTATTTTGGGTGAACAAGAAGCTATCTCAACTCTTCAGCAAATATCTGAAGATACAGTAGAAAGTGTAAGATTACACGCGATCGCTGCTTTGAAGAAGTTAGAAATTACGACTGATGGTAATTAGTTTTTAGTTTTTAGTTCTTAGGTTTTAGTCAGGCTATCTCCTTGTTTTAGAGTCATAGGCAAAAATGAGACAATATGAATATAGATATCTAGTGCCTAGATATTCTGGGCATAATTTTCATAAGTGATCTTTTTGTATTGAAGCGATCGATAAAACGAATTAAATTAAGATATTTCTGAGATAAGCGATCGCTTTCTCATCGGCTATATTTCAGAAATATCCTTAAGCTATTATTTATAAGGAAGAAAACAGATTAGTAGTGTAAGAAACAATCTAAATTATGAAATGGCGAGTAGTTTTAGAAGCTGATGCGGAAACGGGAGAATGGGCGGTTTGGTGTCCCGAACTTCCTGGCTGTGTTTCTTGTGGTGAAACCGAAGAAGAAGCTTTAGAGAATATCCTTGAGGCTATTGAATTGTATCTTGAACCTAGCGATATTAAGCTTGACTCTGGCGCGATCGTTCGTGAGGTAATTGTATAATGGGCGAACGTATTCGTCGCATGAATGCCAAGCAAGTTGAGAAGATATTAAAGAAGTATGGCTTTGAGTTAATTAGTCAAAAAGGTAGTCATAAAAAATGGCGTAATTTGGACAGAAATCTTCAAGTAACAGTTCCTTATCACCAGGGGCGAGATTTGCCAATTGGAACTCTAAGAAATATTTGTGTCAATGCTAATATTCCTGAATCTGAATGGAAAAAATAATTGTCAACTATCCATTGTTATGCGAAGTGGTTATCCGAAGGTGTCCCTAAAGGGATACTCTTCGATATATCCTTTAGGAATCCTTGAGGACAATTTTTCATTGCTCAAACAATTTTTTTACTTCCGCTTCTGTCATTTCAAACATTGCTGCAACTTCTGTGATTAGGCTATTATCTTGAGTTTTTTGATACAAACTAGCTAATTGCCTAACAACTAAATCTGAATATTGTTTATCCTTATATTCAACAAAAATTCCTAGAGCTTGCAAATAATAACTTTTAGCCTGCTCCAATTCTGATAATTCTTCTGCTAGAGTGCCTAATTGGTGGAGAGTGCTGGCTTGAGACGAGCGATCGCGGTATTCAATTTTGATAGAGAGAGCTTGTTGATAGTATTCTTGGGCTTGCTGGAATTGCCTTAATTCTTGGGCTACCATACCTAATTGGTGCAGAGTGCGGGCTTGAGAGTAGCGATCGTCGAATTCAATGTAGAGAGAGAGAGCTTGTTGGTAGTAGTCTCGTGCTTGCTCGTATTCCTTTAAATCTTGGGCTACCATGCCTAATTGGTGGAGAGTGCCAGCTTGAGAGTAGCGATCGCGGTATTCAATGTAGAGAGAGAGAGCTTGTTGATAGTATTCTTGGGCTTGCTGGAATTGCCTTAATTCTTGGGCGACTATGCCTAATTGGTGCAGAGTGCGGGCTTGAGACGAGCGATCGCCATCTTCAATACAGATAGAGAGAGCTTGTTGGTAGTATTGTTGGGCTTGCTGGAATTCCCTTAATTCTTGGGCGACTATGCCTAATTGGTGGAGAGTGCGGGCTTGAGACGAGCGATCGCCGTATCTATCATAAATAGAGAGAGCTTGTTGATAGTATTGTTGGGCTTGCTGGTATTCTCTTAATTCTTGGGCTACCATACCTAATTGGTAGCGAGTAGTGACTTGATAAAGTTGTCTCTGGCTATCTTCAATACTATTTAGGGTTTGCTGAATAAGTAAGCCCTTAAAGTTGCCAAGAATGAGCTTGATTACAAAGATAAGTTTTTATTTCGCTAAGTAATTTTAATATCAGTTTTAATAATGTAAAAGTCAGAAATTAAGCGGAATTTACAATTGTGGAGAAATAAAGCCAAAAAAAGACAGTTAATCTGCCGTAGCAGAGTAGAAAGATTGATGACTAAAAAAGTAATAGCAATTGAAGTTTCGGATGTTTCAGTCAGCTTTGTCATGATACAATTAAGACCATAACGTCGTTTTGCTTGTCCAAACTTACCTTCAATAGCATTACGAAACCTTTCATCGTCTTGAGCCTGTTTTTTTGTTTCTTTACTAACATTTTTGGGTGGTCTTCCTAATGGTGAACCACTAATCCTAATTCCTCTTTGTTTACAAAATTTTCGATTAGCTTTAGTTCTATAAATTTTATCTACATGAACTGAAGATGGATAATAACCAGTAAAGTTTTTATAGGCTTCTATTTGGTCTTGAAAATCTCCTGACTCATTAAAGTTATCCCAACTTAAATGGTCTAAAAAAACATAATTGTCGAAACAGCTTACTGAAAGTTTCGCTCCGAATTCTACAGTTTTTCCTGCTTTTCCTCTGATGATAGGGCGAATATGCGGTTGAGCTATACTTACAATTCTATCATCAATTCTGTTGGATTCATTCTCATACATCCATAATTGTTGGCGATAAACTTCTGTGACTACCAACAACATTTTATATTTTATTCGACTCAGACTAGTTAATTCTGCTCCGTCATTGATTAGGTTTTCTATGTGAGATAAATTTCTTTTTATGTATTTTAATTGTTGAGCGATCGCTTGCCGTTTTTCTTTTCGAGTTGTCCGACGCTTTTTCGCTACTTTTAAATAATCTTTTCTGGCTTTTTTTCTATAAGTTCTTGGCTTTTTTACTCCCTTTGTTTGACAAATTTTATAAAGAGAATCTAAAATCTTTTCTGTTTGCCGTCGGGCTTGATTTAATATCCCTAGATCATTCGGGTAAGTTATATCCGCAGGAGCGCAAGTAGCATCAAATATTAACTTACCTTTATTTTCTATTTCTTCTCCTTGACCTGATTGGTTTTTTTTTCAGATTCTTCTTCTTTTTTTCTGGCATTCTCCACCATTTTTTTGTTAACTTTATTGATCATATCTTGGTCTATTCTTTCTCGAAAATAAACCATAAGTGAAGCATCAAATGGTGTATCATTGCTATAAGATGACATCCCTAGAAAATACTGTAGATATGGGTTTTCTCTTATTTGTTCTATAGTTTCCCTATCAGAATTTCCTAGTTTTTCTTTAATAATTAATGCCCCCAACGCCATCCGAAAAGGTTTGGCTATTGCACCCATTTTCTCTGAAAAATTTTCTGCATATTCATTTTCAAATTCTGACCAAGGAATTAAATCTGCCATGATTACCCAACGATTTTTAGGTGACAACTTACCTTCAAACGGTAACTCAAATTTTTCTGGAGTCAGGTCAGGCTGTTTAGATTTACGGTACATTTGTTCTGACTAAATTCTTCCGCTTATGGGTGCAAAGTGCAAGGGTCTTTTACCAATTTTAGGGGGTTTTCGGCACTTTTACTTAACTTTTTTCTGCACCTAAAATCTCTGTAACCTTTATAAAATATAGCTTATCAGCTATTCAGCAAACCCTA
>JBFRWE010000233.1:0-12408 GCA_051439345.1 Xenococcaceae cyanobacterium | reverse complement strand
GTTCAAATGAGTAAATGATTTTTTGAAAGTGTGAGTAATCACTCATTTACTCCCATAGAATAGACGCAAGTTACAGCAGTAGCACTAAGTTATAAATTAGTGGACACCTCAAAACACCCCTCATATGCTGTCTATTAAATCGTTATCAGCGTATTAGTAGATAGTGCTGTCTACTAATTGATTTAGGAGACACTTATCATTGAGGCTTTTTGGCTGCGCACGAGTTTGGCATATGACCAAGATTCCTAAATTAGACCTCTTGCAAAAGTTTTTCATGATATGATAAGGGGTTATCCATTTTTGGGAGTTGCCACTACTGTCATGAAAAAGCGATCGCTTTGCTATGATGACGGTGCTGCCGCACTCGCTCCCGCGAGACCGCTATGAGAAAAAGTCAATTAAGTTTTAAAATCAAAATAATTGTAGAGTTATCAAAGACAATTATTCACAAAATAAAATTGATTTAATTATGTAATTATGAAATATTGGCAAGTCAAAAAATTACCACAAACTGAATTTAAGCGTTTGACAGGGGTAAAAAAAAACTTTCAGAGTGATGGTTCGTACTGTCAAAGATAAAGAGAAAGAAAAAAAGAAACTAGGACGCAAACCAAAGTTAATAGTTGAAGAGCAAATTTTAATGACTCTTCAATATATTCGAGAATATAGGACTTATTACCATATTGGGAAAGATTGGAAAATGTCCGAATCTAACGTCTGTCGTATTGTACATAAAATTGAAAACATATTAATTAAATCTCGTCAATTTCGCCTGACTGGAAAAAAAGAATTATGGCATACTTCTTCTGAAGAAGAACTGGTAGTGATGGATGTCATGGAAAGTAAAATTGAAAGACCTAAAAAACGGCAAAAACAATTTTATAGTGGAAAACAAAGAGAACATACACTAAAAACACAATTAATAATTCAACAAAAAATTAAAAAAATCTTATGCTTAGTTAATTGAAAAGGCAGAACTCAAGATTTTAAACTTTTTAAAAATAGTGGGGTTAAATTTGGTAGTTTAATGAAAGTTATTGCTGATAAAGGATATCAAGGGATTGCGAAGATTCATCAAAAAGCGTGAAACCCCTATTAAGAAAAAGAAAGGAAAGAAATTAACCTTAGAAGAGAAATAGTATAATCGGCAAATTAATCGATTAAGAATTACAGTAGAACATATTAATAGACGACTGAAAATCTTTAAAATTCTCTCTTATCCTTATCGAAATCGTGGTAATAGATTTGGATTAAGAGCCAACTTAATAGCTGGTATTTATAATTACGAATTAGCTAATTAAGTTTTAAGTAAAATCTCTTAAATTTCTAGTTAGTTGAGCTTTTAATTATTGGCTGAACTTTTTTAGTCTGCTTATTTTTAATGATTTGACTTGGTGGCGATCAGCGAAGCTGGCACTGCGCGATCGCGAAAATTCAATTATTCAAAAAAAATGAGGAATTCTGGCTATCTTATCAAGCAAAATTAGACCAAAAAATAGCATTAAATTATAGCACAAAATATTTTTGCAAGAGGTCTACTTATCTACCCCAAAAACCTTCCCTTGATTTAGAACCCAAAGGATTGCCAGCTCTACCTCCTGCCCTTTTTTGATTTCGTCGAACTCACGTTATACAACCAACTTTTCGCTTTCTCTGCCTTCTTAACCCCTATCTTGTATGACTTTCAGCCTTTATTAACTTAACCTTGACTGGGCTGGACTAGTGCTTTGTCAATTAATTAATGATGGGTAAAGTCGTTTAAGTTTAATCCGTGCATCCTCTGTGGTAAAACGCCAATCAATCCAGGTTTTTTTTCTATTACGCTCATCACACCAAGAATTCACTTCTTGTCTCAATGTACTCAAATCGGGAATTCGACGATTGAGGCATTGTCGAGATAGAATACTTAACTCGATCTCTGCCATGTTTAACCAACTGCCATGCTTTGGTGTGTAGCAAAAATCCAGCCGATTCATAATTCGCCTGGCTTCACTTGGCTCAAAAGCTTTATACAAAGAAGCAGGAGTATGAGTATTTAGATTATCTTGTACTACAGTAATTAAGTAAGCTTCAGGATAATCATCATCAACTAATTTTTTGAGTATTTGAGCATAATCTATGGCAGTGCGTCTTTGGGTAACTTCTACAGTTCGCCGTCCTTCAATGGGATTGATGATCATGAATAAATTAGCAGTTCCATTGCGCTCATATTGATAATCAAAACGTTCTGGTTGTCCAGATTTAGCTTTGATGGGAGTAATTGTTTCTGATACCAACTGTTTCAAGGTTTCATCCAGACAGACAAAAGGAAAATCAGAATGATAAGAACGTTGATAGACCGACAGTACCGATTCCATTTGACAGACAAATTCCGCATTTTGCTGCGGTGGGATTACCCAACAGTCTTTTCGCCAAGGCTGAAGTTCATTTTTTTTAGAGTCTGGCGTACTGTTTCATGAGATAGGCTCTCGATATATCTCAATTCCACCATCTTGTCCGCTAGCATTCGTAAAGTCCAGCGTCCTTGTCCTTGTGGAGGTTGGCTACACGCGATCGCTAATAAATGTGCTTCACTATCTCCATCCAAGCGTCTCTGTTTACGTCCACGCCCCTGACGTTGACTTAATGAAGCATCAATTCCTTCTTCTACAAAGCGTCGTCGCACTCTTTCTATAGTTGAGATACTGATGCCTAGAGTTGAAGCAATTGCTTCATCTGACCAACCTCCATCTGCTTGATTAATATCAGCAAGCAGCAAAATACGACCATGATTGATTTTGTAAGCTGTGTGTTTTCCTGTGGTTGTCAGTTTTTTGAGTGACTCTTGTTCTGATTCGGTTAAATCAACAATATATTTTTTGGGCATTAATTTTTAGCGATCGCATTCTCACTAATTCTAACAAATAACCCATCATTAATTAATTGACAAAGCAATAGCAGCCCCGATCAATTCTCTTTTGTGAAGTTTCTTTAAGTCGCTACAACTCCTACCCTACATGATTCATAGTGGTATTTTTATTCAGTTATTCCCAACAGATTTAGGGGCACTTTTTAACATGAAAATCCGTGTTTAAGGTATGAAAGTCAGAGAATTCCTCTCAATGATTGCTCGTAATAAATCCGAAAAGACTGAGCATTCTAAATTTTTATTGTTTCATCAACGAAAAATTTACACCTGGATTAAATTTGATTATAATTTTACTCTTTTTCGTTTAGGAATTACATCATTAGGTACTTGCCAAAATAATGATGCTTGTCTCATACTATAGCTTAATATCGAATCATTTATTGAATCTAATTCTTTAATTTCCAGTGTAGATAAATTTATATTTAAACATTTGATTATTTCTATCCCTAAAGACTTTGCTAACAGAGGAATAACTGCATTACCAATTTCGCGAAATCCAGTCCATATTGTCCGATGAAATTGAAACCAATCAGGAAAAGTATGAAGTCTTGCAGCTTCTCTAATACTTAAGCATCGAGGATGTAGGTAATGGATAGGACGAGGGGCAGTAAATGCTCCTCTACTCCTATCTGTTCCTGCTCTTAAGGTATTGCATAATCCACTCGGAGATAGCCTTAAAAAACGGCTAACTCGCTCCATTTCACCTGGAATAGTCTTGGCAAATCTAGCAATGGTCTTTTCTGTATGTTCTGAACCAAGATGGCCCCAAATTAAATTGCCAGTAGTTCTTTGATGACATAAAGAATATTCTTTTTGGAGATATTTTTTAAATTCTAAACTACCAAGTTCATTGATATTTATGCCGTAATCTTTACCAATAAATACAGGTATTTCACTAAGGTCTGATATGGCTTGTTCTATTTTAGTCAAAGGTAACAAATTTTTACTGTCAAGGGAGTGGGTTGGAGCAGGATAATTTGGCTTAGGCACATCATTTCTATAACCTATTAAAATAAGTCGTTTACGTTTTTGGGGCGCACCATATAAAGAAGCATCTAATATTTGTATTGGTTGGACTACTTGATAGTTATTGTCGGCAAATTTTTGAATTAAATCTTTTAAAAACTGTTGATGTTTACCAGATGCCATTCCAGGAACATTTTCAAAAATAAAATACTTTGGTCTAATTTCAAAAATAATCCTGGCATATTCAAAAATTAATTGATTTCGCGGATCGTCTAATGCTCTACGACCTATATAGGAGTATCCCTGGCAAGGAGACCCCCCTGCTATTAAATCTATATCGGCTTTAAATCCTCTGTTCTGAATCGCCGTTAATAATTCTTGACTATTCACCAAAGAGATATCTTGGCAAATAGTAACTCCATAGGGAAAATTGTAATGATGCACTAAGGAGTGAATTGGATCTATTTCTACTGATGCTACTATATTAAAACCAGAACTCTCCAGCCCCAGTGCCATTCCACCACAGCCTGCAAATAAGTGAATTACGGATGGACGATTGCTTAGAGAGGACAAGCCATCTGTGGTTTTCCCAGAACAAGAGTCTTGAGTTGCATTCAATTCCGCAACCGCCCTGTTTGTTGGATATGCTTGTGTTTTTCTGGATATAATATTCACTTATCTAAAGTTTAGAATTCCATACTGTAGTGTACTCTCGATAATGGGAGCAGAGAATGGATATCTTAATGGATTTAACAAGAGGCAATGGTTCGTTACTCTACTCTTGTGTTGATATAGAAGCAGTAGAGCGGTTTCTTTATCTTTCCTATCCTCAAATTTGCCGATGCTAGAGTGAAATAAAACTTTATTTTAAAGCGACTAACTACTAACTATTTGCTTCTACCTACTACTGAGTTGAACTTTTTGCTTTTCTAGTACTTCAGCATACAATTTTTCTAATCTATTAAGGTTTTGGCAAAGAGTATAACGATCTAACACTCTTTGTCTAGCTTTCTGTCCAAGTAATCTAGTGATTTCTGGATGATCGCGAAACAAAGGTAGTAAGGTTTTTAATTGAGTAGTAACATCTTGAGTATCTAAAACCACTCCTGCACCCTCATTTAAAACTTCTCCATCTGCACCTGCATCTGTAGCAATGCAGGCTACTTCGCAAGCCATCCCTTCTAATAAAGAAATAGATAAACCTTCTACCAAAGAAGGAAGAATAAAGACATCTGCTGCACGGAGAATATCAATGCGACGCTCTTCTTCAGGAATAAAGCCAAACCAAATAATATTGTGTTCTTTGCCATAATGAAGTTGAAGAGAATTTCTCAATGGGCCATCTCCTACCATTAGTAATTTACAATCATTTCCCAGGTTAGAATGTTTCCAAGCTTTGAGAAGAGCTTCTACATTCTTTTCTGTAGAAATACGACCTTGATATATAAATAGACGCTTGGTTTGTAGTTGGTATTTAAGATTAGAATACCCTGGAGAATACTTTCTTTCATCAACCCCATTGGGAATTACTACTACTTTTTCAGCAGGAACTCCCAGTTTAATTAGTAAATCTCGCTGAATCTCTGAAAAAACGATTGTGCGGTGATAATTAGCCAAAAATGGAGCATAAAGTTGATAGGTAAGATATTGAGTACTAGACTTTAGATTGCGTATCTTACTATCAAAGGGTGGATGAAAAGTGGCAATTAGAGGGAAATTGAGTTCTTCGCAAATCTCTGGTAAGCGAAAATCGAGAGGAGATAGAGTTAGAGAAGCATGAACTAAATCTGGTTGTAGTCGCTGGAGCGATCGCGTTAAGATCTTACTCGATTTTAGAGTAGGGATAGTATAAATTTGAGATTTATAGATAAAAGGAAGAAACACCTCTGGACAATTGGGCCAATTTTCCAGATCGATCGGTTCTTGAGCAAAATGTAAAAAGCTGACATGATGCTCCCTGTCTAATAACCCATTGGTTATTTCTCGACTATAGGTAACATTGCCACAAAATGGTGATTTTTTTCCCAGCCAAGCGATATGCATTCAGATCCTCTTGTCTCTAGAGAGATAACAAAAGGTAATTAAACCTAATTACTGACCATTAATTTGTTTATTTGACAACTTAGGTTTGTTTTACCTTGCCTGTATGGGAAATATACCAGGTTAAGACCCCTCCTACTACAACTAATACTGCTAAACTGAGAAATACAGATGACAAACCGAAACGAGCTTCGGCTTCGGCAGCTAAAACTAAAGGCAAAGAAAGGGCAATATTAACGGCATTATTTTGCAATCCAAATACTTTCCCTCGTAGATCTGGTGGTGTTTCTGACTGAATTGTTGTTTGCATCGGTACACCAACTAAAGCAGCAAATCCACCTAAGAAAGTAGTGACAATCAAAGCAAGCCAAAGATTTTGAGTTGCTAAAGATAAACCTACCAAAGAAGCAGCCATACCCACAGAACCCCAGAGACTGAGTTGGACACGGGTAAATTTTTGACCCCAATTACCCAAAATTGCTGCACTAATAGCCATGCCTATTCCCGCAGCAGCTAGTAAAATGCCAAACTGATCGGCATCAATCTGAGGGATTTTATCGGCCATACTTACGGCTAAAACTGCTAGGGCAGCAAATACAGAAAAAAGAATAGTTAGCTGAATTAAAGCATTGCGAACTCGCCGATTTTTACCTAAATAGCGAATACCATCCCAGATATCCTGAAATATGTGGGTACTTTCTGGAGCTAAGTTTTCTGGTTTCTCTCCGGTATTAAGCCATAGTAAAATAATCCCAGCGATCGCATAAGCTCCCCCTACTAGTAATTCTTTACCAATGTGCCAAGAGAATAACCAACCATCCACTAACCAGTCTGCTATGTTTAATAAAGGTTCTCCTACGGCAAACCCGACAATTAGTAAACCCATCATCGTTGTAGTGTAGAGAGAATTGGCTGCTAACAAATGTTGCTTATTGACAATTAAAGGAAGAGTAGTTTGCTCAGCAGGAGCAAAAAATTGGGTCAGAGTAGATACTAAAAAAGTTATGCCCAGCATCAAAGCAAATCCTAACGGTAATCCTTCATTTATGTACTGTCCTTGTGATAGCCATAATAAAAGAGGTAAAGTTAGCACAAACATACCCCGTAGAAGATTAGATATGACCAATACACCTTTTTTTGACCACCTATCAACATAAACCCCTGCCAAAGAGCCAAATAAAACTGCGGGGATCGTAAAAGCAATCATAATAGGCGATACCCATCGAGCAATAGGTTGTCCTGGCAATTGAAATTGATTAGTAATAATTGCTATCATCAGAACGAGATAAATTTTATCTGCCAGTTGAGAAAATATTTGACCGCTCCACAAAGTTAAAAAGCTACGGTTTTTTAAAACTGGTAGAAACCCTTGGCTAGAGGTTAATTTCTCTGGATATTTAATTTCTGATAAGTTCGTTTGAGATAAATCTGCTTCTGATTTTGTCTCATTGTTTTCTCCAATAGATTCTGGTTCAGACAGTCGCATTCTCTCTTTTTAGTTGTTAGTTATTAGTTATTAGTTATTGGTTTTTGAATAGATTTATTTACAAGGGAGAATAACTTTAATATTTAGTAAGATTTAGTGTTTAAAACTCAACTAAATACAAGTTATCTACTAAATCAGCAGAACGAAGAGAACGACCACAATAGTATTGGGCATATTCTCTTAAAATTCGTTCTACTCTAATCCAAGCTGTATCTAAAGATAAATTAGTCGCTTTTGAGCCAAGAATTGATTCTACTTGAGGTAAAGCTTGACAACTTAATTGCTGTAATAGAGTTAGTTCTAGAGCATTAACTTTATAGTTAATTGATTTGAGTATATCTCTAGAATTAAGAGTGTTTTCTGATTTATGATTTAACTCTAGCTGAATTAAATCAACAATACTGCCTCTCTCAAAACTAAATCCTACTTGCCAATTAAGAGTAGCAAAATTAGGTGAAAGTAATTTTTGACTAAGACAACAAGCTTGAACTTGGGGAGCAACTCCCGCGATCGCCAAGATATGATAAACTGCTTGAGCTAAATAAGGATAGACGTTCTGTTGGTTAGCTAGCTGTTCAATTCTCCGCAAATGTTCGTTAAGCAGTTCATATAGCTCTAATTGAGATTGTTCGCTTAAAGCTAGATATAAAATCAATTCAGCTAAATACTGAGCAGCAGCTAATTTGCCTAAATCTTGACTCAAGCCAGGATAAGTGTAAATTGTATCCGCCTGAATAATTTTATCAAGGGATCTACCTTTAACAATAAGTAAATTATTAATTACAAATAACTCGCTTCTTCCTCGTAGTCGCGATTTATATTTTCTGGCTCCTGGAGCGATCGCTTTTACTATTCCCCATTCTGAAGTTAGCACTGTCACTAGACGATCTGTTTCTCCTAGGGGACTTCCTTTTAAATTAATGCCAGTAGCTTTATAGGTTTGACTCATTAGGAGAATAAGTAATAGGTAATAGGTAATAGGTAATAGGTAATCAAGTTACCTACACGGAAATAACTAACGACTAACCACTAACCACTATTAATATTATCCTGTTGATAAACTAAATCTATTCCCCTTGATGTTCCTAGCCTAGTAGCACCAGCTTGAATTAATTCGATCGCCCCTTCAATAGTTTTAATTCCTCCAGAGGCTTTAATGCCAATCTGTCCTCTAGTAATATCTCTTAATAAACGAACATCTGCTACCGTTGCACCACCAAACCATCCCGTACTAGTCTTTAGATAAGAAACTCCAGCGTCCATACATATTTCCGCAACTAATCTCTTTTCCGTATCGGTTAAGACAGAAGTTTCTAAAATTGCTTTGACTGCTTGTCCTGTTTCAGCACAAATTTCGGCAATTTCCTGGTAAATAGGCTCTGATTGACCAGATTTAAGCCAGCCAAGATTAATTACGACATCTAATTCCCTTGCGCCATTATCTACAGCTTCTTGAGCCTCATAAAGTTTACTCCCAGAAGTAGTAGCACCTGTAGGAAAACCAATTACTGTACATACTTTAGTATCTTTTCCATGCAGTAATTCTGCTGCCTGTCTAACGGCTATGGGATACACACATACAGCAGGAAAATTATATTGCCAAGCTTCTTGACAGCATTTTTCTACCTCTTGGGGAGTAGCTGTAGGTTTAAGCAAGGCATGATCGATATAAGTGGCGATATCAATTTCTGATTCCGTTACGGGCATTTGGGCTAGCTTATATAACTATCTTCTCTATTTTCGCAGACTTTTAAGACAATTTTATTTAACTTAATTTCATACCTTGGTCAAGTCTTTTTTTTTAGTTGAAACCCCCATAATATTTAACTCAGAATATATGACTAACTACGAACTACTAACTACGAACTACGAACTACTTAAGCAAAGCGAAACTAGTACCTTTTCATCGCTCTTGACATATCTCTTTGATCTTGGCGACGTTTGATGGATTCTCGTTTGTCGTGCAGTTTTTTTCCTCTAGCTAGACCAATACTTACCTTAATCCAACCTTTTTTAAAATACATTTTTAGAGGAACTAAGGTTAAACCTTTTTGTTCTACTTGTCCAATTAGTTTATTGATTTCTTGACGATGTAAGAGTAATTTACGATTGCGACGAGGCTCATGGTTAAAGTATTGTCCGCTAGCTTGATAAGGGGAAATATGAACATTTGATAGCCATGCTTCTCCGTTGCGAATCAAAGCATAGCCATCTCTGAGGTTAACTCTTCCTTCCCTAATCGATTTTACTTCTGTGCCAACTAACTCTATACCTGCTTCATAAGTCTCCAAAATTTCATACAGATAACGAGCTTGACGGTTATCACTAATAATTTTAATACCTGTACTGCGATCGCCCATAGAAATTACACTATCATCTACATGCTCTCCCTGTGTTATTAGGTAGAATTTATTATTGTATCATTTTGAAGTGAGGATAGTGCGGTAAAAAGGCGTTCTCGTAAAAATCTGCTTTCTGGTGCGCTAATGACAATAGATAAATTAGAAGAATTTGAGCAATTATTAAAGCAATATAATCAATGTTTCTATGAGCGAGACATTGAATCTCTTAGAAATATGTATGTCCCAGATGGTAATGTTATCTATTTTGATAATCATGCTAATTCTGACTCATCAGGAATTGAAGCACATCTAACCAAGGTTAAAGAATTCTTCGATAATGGCTCAATTGTTCAGTTGTTGAGCGAAAATTTAGCTGTTTATCAATTTGGAGATGCAGCCTGTATGATTGTAACTCTTAGATATATTAATAATCCTAAACCTGGAGTTAGAGCCAGCTTTTTTCTGGAAAAGCATCTCTTGCAATGGAAAATTAGACATATCCACTTCTCCACCGATCCAAATGAAATGGAAACTTAAGATAGGCGATCGCTTCGCTGCTACTTCGTAGTCGCGCAGTGCCAACTTCGCCGATCTTATACCAATTCTCAAAAGTAATAAGAGACTTAGTATGAGTACAAGGGAACAGGGAACAGGAAATAGATGAATCAAGACTTTACTTTTGAAGGAATAGTAAAGAAAAGTTAATTTCTCAACAGAGTTTCTCGATGACTAACTTCTCTCATAGCTACTTTCCAAGTAAAAGTAAAAGATTGAAACGATTCTGGGGAAACTCGATCTCGATCTAAATCTATTACCACTTTGTCTAAAATTTCAAATAAGTGACAACGCAGTTGAATTAGTTGCTCTAAATCTTCCATCCCATTAATTTGAGCAATGAGTTGCAAAATTTCAAGATTGTAAAGATCGGCACGATTTTTCTGTCTCCCTTGCCACCACATTTTTAATTGCCAAATGCTTGAGATACCAAGTACGCTCAGGGAAAGCAAGAATCCTAGGGGTTCAGCATACTCCACTAGAAAGCTGGGTCGATCTTGATTGTAGTAGGTCTTGGCTCCTTGATGAAAGGATAGACCTAAATGACTTGATTCCAATGGCTTAGGAATCATTGCTGCTTGGATATTCTGCTTGACTAATTCGTTGCGTGCCTCAAACAAAATACGAGTAATCTCATAAACAAGACTGTGAGCGAGCTCTTCATGAGTAACTAAGACTGCCTCTACTGCCACCACTGGTAATTCTTCGGCGGGAATGGGTACTGCACCGTTGTAAGTCCCTTGAGGAATTTGACTGGGGAACAGAGCTGGTCGAAATAGCTGTAGTGCTGCACCTTGCTTAATAGCAACTACCTTGGTTTGACCATGATTGAGAAGTTGGCGAATGGCAGGATTGCCCAAGGCAATAACGCGAAACAAAGCATCTACCTTTCTTTCCCGCAGAGCTGCATGAGCTTGGAGGGGAGAATAGACTACTGTTTCAAAATCTTGTTCGCTTAAACCATAATGAGAGCTTAAAGACCAAAACAGTTGATAAGAACCACTCTTCTTCGGCATTAGAGCAATTCTTTTTCCTTTCAGCTCGCTAAAGCTATCGATCTTAGATTCTTTGGTGACAATTAAATGTGCTATTTCGGGAAATAAAGAGGCGATTGCCTTGGTTGAGGGAGAGACGATTGTATCACTTTGGATGAGTGCTAATTGTACCCGCTCCGACGAGAGCAACTCTAAGTTTTCTAGAGAACCTTCTGTTTCTATTACTTCAATCTGGATTTGTGGTTGATGTCTGGCAACGACCTTAGCTAAAGCTTGAGCAAAAGCATAATACTCTCCTTGAGAACCTCCCGTCGCGATCGCCAAAGTATAAATACGTTTCTGGGAGCGAAACCATTGCCAGCCAAACAGACTAGCTGCGATCAGACTCAGAAAAATCAGTGGATAAATAAATTTACTCTGCATTGACAAGGGCATTATTGCCAGAGAACCTTGGTTAGCTGAGAATAATTTAGCAAATGGTACAGCTTAAACTTGTAAGTTTTCATGCCATCATTTTACAATGGGTGAAGCCATTGAGCTATCAAGAGTTGATGTCTAAAGTTTATAGTTCTGACTGTGACTAAAGTCCCTCGCTTGTTTTCATCTCCGCGATAAATCATCGGAGCTTTCAACTGCGTTTATTATCATAAATACTTGTTAGACCTTAATAGATGCGCCTTTTTTGAGACGACAAATAAAGTGGATTTCTTTAGGAATTATTGAATTTCCTAGGTAGACAACTTTCATTGAGCTAATAGCTTATCTTTTAACAATCAACTACATAAACCCAATCCTGATATTTCGGTTCTCTATTTTCTGTAATTGCTACTAGTGTTTGCTTTAGTTTTTCAGTAATAGGTCTATCTGTAGATAATTGATAATTTTCAATTTTTTTAACAGGAGTAATTTTAGCAGCAGTACCACTTAAAAATACTTCATCAGCAATTAAAAGTTCGGTTTTATCTACAGGTCTTTCTATTGTCTGGATACCTAAATCTTGGGCAATAGTTAAAATACTATCTCTGGTAATACCTTCTAAAATATCTTGATCGAACCCAGGAGTAATTAATTTACCATCTCTAACAATAAATATATTCATACCAGAAGCTTCACAAA
>JBFRWE010000232.1:0-6510 GCA_051439345.1 Xenococcaceae cyanobacterium | reverse complement strand
TTAGTTTTAGATAAATATCAACGTCGTCGTTTAATTGCTGCTGGTCATGAAATAGTTGATTTAGGATACGATACAGCTACAGAATTAGAAACAGTCTTTGACGAAGCTGAATCAAAGATATTTGACCTAACTACTAATAAGAAAGATAAGTTTACCACCGAACCAATTAATGACTGTTTAGCTGATATCTTCAATGAATTAGAACAGGGTTCATTACCTCTTTATCCTACTGGTTTAACTGACTTAGATTCTCTTATTGGCGGTTTAACTAAACAAGATTTAATTATTCTTGCTGCTAGACCGAGTATGGGTAAAAGTTGGTTTGCTTGTTATCTGGCTAATTACATTGCCACTAATGAGAAAAAGCCTGTAGTTTTCTTTTCGGCTGAGATGTCCAGAAAACAGTTAACTAAAAGATTTTTGGCAATGCACACTGGCATTGATTCTCAAAGATTAATGAATAATGTCATTTATGAAGATGAATACAATTCTTTGGTTAATGGCTTAACTAATCTAGCTCAATTACCCATTGAGATTAATGATACTCCTGCCGAACAATTAACCCCTGCTAAAATTCGTTCTGAGTTAAGGAAAATCCAATCCAAGAGAGGGGAATTAGGATTGGTTGTACTCGATTACATTCAGAAGCTAGGAGATAGAGCCTGTCTTAACCGAGCGCAAGCGATTGGAAAATATAGCGGTGCTTGTAAAGATATTGGCAAAATGTTTAACGTTCCATTTGTAGTTTTAGCCCAAATTAATCGAGGTGTTGAGACTCAGAATAATAAACGTCCTACGATGGCTTCAATTAAAGATTCAGGAGACTTAGAACAGGACAGCGACCTGCTTTTAATGCTGTATAGAGATGAGTATTATAAGTCTGACACTAAAGATAATGGAGTCATGGAAATAATAGTCGGGAAAAATCGGAATGGTGCTACTGGTACTTGTAAGGTTCTATTTGAACCATCAGTTGGAGCTTTTTGTGATTATACAAGCTAGAAGAGCGTATCACCACGATTCTGACCCTAAAAAATCCTATCAAACTCAAACCTTTTGCTGTCAGTAGGTTCAATCATACTACCTCGAAGTGATTTTATCGGTAGTAGAAACAATGTAAACCATTCGTGATAACGTTGCCCATCACCCGCAGCAGACATCCTTTGATACTCACGGGCAACCTCTCAGCGGTCATTGTGCATGGGCGTTGTTAGGCTGCGTGTATTGGCATATCTACAGAGGGCGTTGCCAAGGCTCACTGTACTGCTGATATCCAACTCGCTCAAAAGTAGAAATCATCGGGATATTGTTCACGTCTGTATCACAGAACACTCTCCAAACTCCTACATCTTGCAGTACCCTCGTTCCTTTTAACAGCAAATCGGTGGCAAAGCCCTGCCCACGATGTTCTGGCAAAACCCCAATGTAGTAAATAGTTGCTTCTTCCAAACCATCTTTAGCACAACCCTGATAGATTACAGGGAAAACAAAGCCAACGACTCTATCATCGCTACTAACCCCAATCTGCCACCACTCATTTTGATACAAGAATCCATCTTTCGACTCAGACAGAAACTGCTCAGCAGCTTGGCGAGAACCACGTTCCACGACTTGTTTTTGAACCCTTGCATCAATTGACGACTCCATAACCTGAGCAACGGTCGAAAGTAATACTTCATCGCTCAGCTTTCTAGCAGCTTTGAACTCTAATCGAGAAGGAACCTCAATCGACGGCTTGGGCTCTTCCCAAACAAAAGGCACTTTCAAGTAAGTTTGCTGACTCATAAAATCAACTGGAATTTTGATGTCTTTAAAGGGTGCAGCTTAGCGCAACCTCGCAACCCAACAGATAACTCTTCAGCCACGTCCTCATTCATAACTTGAGCAGGCTAACTATTGATTATGCCGAAACTTTCTGGATATCCACCCTATAGGTCATAATCCCCTTGAATCTTTCTTTCTGTTACACGTCATTCAGAATAATATTAATAATTATTCCGACTATCATTCTTTATTAGGATGATATCTAGAATATTTCTGGATAGTACTCTATGTTTACTTCTTTCAAAGATATTATGAATTAAATTCTGAACGATTGATTTACTCATATTTCTTCACATTAACTCAGCTTATATTTCCTCTGTCTTTAATACCGATAACCCCGCTTTTCAGTAGTTGTGAGGAGGCTATGATAAGAGTTTCAGCCTTTAATATATAACAACTAATTTTTAATTGACAATAGAGGTTATAGTTAAGAATAGACCACCTCTTGTTGATATTATTTGATAATTTCTCCTTATTCTCACTTTCTGATTAACTCGTCTTTGTTGGGGATGATTTTCAAACTCTAAAAACTAGTCAAATAGAGACTTTAAGGTCAAGGGCGATTCTTTAATCTTGTAATAGTGTGCCATAGGTCAGAATGATTAGCGTTATATAATATGGGTAACTATTCTAGCTATGTGGAAAGTATCTACAACACTCAACACTTTACTCAGTAAGCATTGTATGCGTTGTGGGTACGATAATATAAGCCCTCAGCCTTCATTCAAATTCAGCCCATTTCTCAAAAAGAATTATTAGATTTATTTGAAAATGCTGATGATTCATTATTAGGTCTAAAAACAGCTATTGAGCAAAATAAAAAGATGGCTGTTTTTGCCCAAAATCTCTTAAAACTAGATATGATAACTTGGACATATGATGGTTGGTCAGAAGAAAAATGTTGCGAGTGGTTTGATAACGAAAACGATCGCGATAACAATTTATTTGAATCCTATATAAAAAAGAATTTAGAAAGAGACAATATCAAAAAGGATAAATATTCTAAAAAAGCCATAGATTGGCTCAGTTGGTTGGCAAAAATAATGATGAATGAATCAAAAACAATTTTTCTAATTGAGGAGTTACAACCAACCTTGCTTGAAAGTATAGGTCAAAAAATAAGCTATCGAATTAGCAATATTATTTTGGGAGGGTTAATTGTTTTCTTAATTGTTGGACTGAGTTGGGGTTTATTAGATTTACAAACAGGGCTTGTTTTTGGTCTAAGTGCAGGCTTTTCTGGAGGAATAATCGGGTTTGGTTTATTAAAAGAAATTACACCATTTGAAAAAATAAGTTTTAAGTGGTTATTGTCATGGCAAAAAACTAAGTCTTCAATGATATTGAGTTTAATTTTAGTATTAATTTTTATAGTGACTTTTGGATTGATTCAAAAACAAATAAATTATGAATTATTGGATTTATTGATTGGAGTCATAATTTACGCTCTATTTACTTTTTTGATTAATAGTGTAGTTAATTCTAAATTAAAAATAGAAGAGAGAACTAAGCCTAATCAAGGAATTAAGCTTTCAAGAAACAATTCTATTATATTAGGTTTAATAGGAGGTTTGATAGGAGGACTATTTTGGGGGCTACTTGTTGGGTTGATTGTAGGGCTAGATAATAAAAATCTACTTGAGGGAATCAAGTATGGATTCAGTGCAGGAATTATGAGTGCAATCTTTACTGGAGGAATAGTTGGATTAAGATATGGAGGTGCAGCTTTTATTCAACATTTTAACCTCAGCCGAATCCTTTACCGTAAAGGTCGAATACCTAAAGACTATGCTGATTTCCTTAATTACGCAACAGACATTCGTTTAATGAAAAAAATTGGTGGGGGTTATGTCTTTTATCACCGTATGCTGATGGAGCATTTTGCTAGGAGAAAATCTAATTAAGTCAGGTGTGATTTAGACACTATATTTATGAGCAGCTTTGAGGGTTAAAATCAGTCTTAACGGCTAAAGCCATAAAATAAAAAAGGAAACCTCTTAAATTGATAGGTTTCCCAAACTCATAAAAAACTTAATCTAAGTATAGCAATGTCAACTAACTCTAGTACAGAAATTCAACAGCTAAAAGAATTTATCAAAGATAACTTTAATCAGTTAGATCAGAAGATTGATGTAGTACAAGCAGATATCAAAGGACTCGATCGAAGATTAAGAGATATAGAATTGAACCAAGCGGAAACAAAAGTAAGAATGGATGAATGGAAAACTTCAATCCAAAAAATTCCCGATTTATCGGAAAAGTTTGGCGGACTTAAAATCTATCTCAATTTTGCTGAATTTTTTTAAAAGAAGGCAGAAGTTCACGGACATAGTGGAAGTTTAACTTCTCAACTATCCCCCTTTCCACTTAAGTGTTAAGAAAAACCTAGCGGATTCATTTGAGTATTTACGGCACAATACAATGATTGAAATTGAAGTTAGAGTGCCTATTTTGCTCCTATTCGAGATGAAATCTCAGTTTATTCGCATTTATAATACCTTTTTGTCGATCGCGATCGCAGTATCACTATTGCTTGCTCCAATCAAAGTTAATGCACAAGAAAGTATTCAGCTTCGTGTTTATCCCCAGAGCTTGAAAATAGCTGGAACTAAAGGACAAAAGATTACAAGAATACTAACTATAACAGCAAATAGAGCGATCGATCCTCAGGCTTTGCAGATTAGTTTTCGGGATCTTTATCGAACTGATGAATGGGCTATTTTTCCCATCAAAGCGCAAAAAGCAAACAGTCAAGCTGCCCAAATTAGTAAATTTGAGTATCAACTACCTCTAGAATTTGATTTAGGGCAAAGCTCTAGTATGGGAGAGTTTTCAGGGCAAATTGTCCTTCGATATGAGCAGCAAGGAGAAAATAGCCCAGAAGAAATTCTGCTACCCATTACTACTAAAATTAAAAGTAATTGGTTTCTACCATTATTAATTATTTTCCTAGGAACAGGAATAGGCACAGGGCTTTCATGGTATCGAGCTAAAGGACGACCAAGAGATGAAATCTTAGTTAGAGTTGGGAGACTTCGTCTCTGGATTGAAAAAGATCCCCAATTTACAAAATCTAGAGGATTTAAAAGCCAAGTTGATTATCAGTTGAATAATGTTAGGTCGGCTATACAAGAAGAACGTTGGGAGAATGCAGAGTCGGCATTGACTTCAGCCAAAACTATTTGGCAAAAATGGAATAAAGGCAAAACTCTTTTGCTACCTCAATTAGAGTATGCTGATGAACTAGAGAAAAAAGTTGCAGAAATTGACCCCAATCAGCCTTTTAAACAACAAATACTCTATAAAATAGCTAAACAAGGGGAACAAGCACCTGAGTTAGACAATGTAGAGCAATTGAGAATAAACTTGTGTGAAATTGCCTCAAAAATCAAGATTTATAATCAACTGCAAAACCAATGGAAACAAATCGAAAATTTATGGTACGAATTGTCTCAAGTATATCCTGAGGGTGCAAAGCAATGGAAATCAAAGCTGGAAAATAAGCAAGAGCATTTTTGTAACTTGACCCTAGATGAGGATCTGAGTAATTTATTGGCAGAGTTGAAAAATATTGCTTTAGAAATTAATGAGGCTATACCGAGAGGCAGAGGTAGTTCAATCAAACAGAGTTTAGCTACTGTACCAGACAAGTTAATTCTAGAGGATGCTCCTACTGGTATTACTTTCGATCTCAAGCAAAGCTTTAGTCAGGCTAACTTGAATTTAAAGATATTTGCTTGGTTAAGTTATGTCGTAGTCTTGATCTTGTTGGTAGGTGCAGGTTTTAATGAAATTTATCTTAAACAAGAAACTTTTGGTGAAAGACCATTTGCAGATTACTTTTCTCTTTTGGCTTGGGGATTTGGGGCAGAAGCTAGTCGAGATGCGATCGCTAAAACTGTTGAAGGTTGGGGATTGGCAAAATTAGATAAGGAGTAAATAGTAATTAATCACTGCAAAATGCCTAGAATATTTAATTTAAAATCATTTTTAATTCAATAGAACTACAAATTTTTAATAAACAAACGTATATCTTTAAGAGACTCTAAGATTTGACTTCTCTCCGCAGTTTTAGAGAATATATTATCTAGATTGATTCGATCCTAACGGGTGTCTCCAAGCGTGCATCGCTACTTCTTTTGCATTTTCTTCGATTAGATCTCCATGAGAAATAATAATTCTGGCAAAATCCCAGCCGAGAATTCGCTGCAAAGACATGGAGGCAGCTTTCTTGTCGTTCCAACCTAACTGATATTCTGGTGCTGGTTTGGGATTGTTCCACATTCTAAATACAAGCTTCCACCACAATTTTAATGTCCAGCTAACATCTTCCGTTTCATCGGTAATGTTTTCTAGTAAATCAACTAATATCAGCGTACGAGTAGCTTTATGATAAAAAGCAACTTCCCAAATACATTTGTTGCCCCGAACAAGTACCTGCTCGAAATCATTTGACCATCTTTTGTCTGGTCGATCGCCTAGAAACCAATCAAATTTGATTTCTGGTCTTTTTCTTTCGATTCCTGGACAAATAAATGTTTCAGCATCAGGAAAAGCTTTCTGTGCCGACTCAATATAAAAATAGTGATAATAACCAGGTGCCACAATAAACTCGACTTTTCCTAAACTCTCAATAGAAACTTTAGTGCTTCGATCTATTTCACAGGGCGAGTGAATAAATAGATT
>JBFRWE010000231.1:0-12707 GCA_051439345.1 Xenococcaceae cyanobacterium | reverse complement strand
GGGTAGATTCGTATTTTTTGGGCTACTCTAATCATGTCTATCATCATATCATATAATGATAGAACAAGATATTTAGTCGCACAACTCCGTACCTCCGTTGTGCGCGCTGTCCATCCCTACCTTGCTGTGGACACGGGTGCTGGGGTTTCCCCAGCACCGTGAGATGTCCGTGTCGCTGAAGGTAAGGACTTTCGCGAGAATGTTAAAACTATTTTTGTCAGTCAATTAGCCAAGCGGATCGCTAGCTCTAAGATAGGAGAGAAAAATCATCAAGATTAATGGTTAACAAACTAAGTAAATAAAGAGCTTCATCTGCATCTGCCCACCCTTCGGGAAAATGACTAAGTAGCCACAAAGCTTCATCCATCCAGGCACATAAAAGCAGATCGCTCCAGGTTTTTTGCTCTTCTACGGTTGGTTGAATGTATTGCTTGTATCCTTCTAAAAAGTTAACCCACTCTTGGGCAGTAAATACCCTTTTAGGCGCAGAGGGAAGATCGCAATGAAATAATAGCAGAGCAGTCGCTAGATCGTACATTCGGGGAATCCGACCACCATGATCTGGATCGACTAATATCGGCGAAGTATCACTTTGATAAATTAAATTAGCTGCTTTATAGTCCCAGCTACAGTTAGTAAGAGGTAAATCAATTTTGAGTAGTTTAGGGAGTGCCTCTTCTTGGTAGCGTTGAGAATAGGAAGTTAAAATATTTTGAGCATTTTCCAGTTTTTCTGGACTAAGTTTCTCAATTTCTTGGATAATTACGTTTATATCTCCTTCAATCTCTTTCTCTTCTACCGCTACTACCGTTTTACTGACTTTGAGATTAAAATCCCTTGTCATTCCCACAGCATGAATTTCACCCAGTAGTTTGCCAGCACAATGAATTTGAGTAGAATTGCCTGTGTAGGGAATTCCTTTAATAAAAGGATAAATAATCCAGTTTTCTTCTGTACCATTTTTACCACTAGGAAAGCTGCGGGGATTTTGCCCAAAATCTCGAACAGGGGCAACACTACCAATGCCCTGAGATACAAGATAACTTGTCCAAGCAGCGAGCGCATCTTTATCACTACGCACACTAGTACGTTTTAGCACCCAATCTCGATCGCCATAACTAAAACGATACACAGGAGCATAAGCATAAAGACTTTCTAAGGTTTTTTCTCCTTCAATAGGAATACCAAAGCTACGCACAATGTCAGAGTGTCTCATTGAACAATTAGCAATTAAATATCAACCTAATTAACTATTAACAAAAAACAAAGGTTTGAGACTGTATCTGATTCAGATGAGAACTATTATAGCCTTTCTCAAATAGGTGAGGTACAAAATTTTCCCAACTCCGAACTCTGAGGCATTGCGGTCTTGGGGGTTTCCCCCATAAGCAAATGCCGAACCCAAAGAGCGAATTCCGAACTTATCCTAACCGAGGTGTACTTCACTAATTCGAGAACTGCTATATAATTTTATTTTGTTGGCATTAATTATGATTTTCCTCAGCTAATACACGCTCGGCTAATACATAAATACTTTTGTTCATATCATCCAAAAAATTTATAGCTTCACTAATATCATTGGTTGGATTTTGATACTGTTGTAAAGCAGAAAAAATATAAGAATCATACTCAGGATAAATTTCAGAAAATTTTCTAGCCATTGCTTCCATATTTCTTGTATAGAAGTTTTCATGAGCCATGATTATTCCTAGAGTTAATCTAAGTATTTTTTTAGAAATCCATTTTATACACTCTGAAGTATTTTGTTCGTTCAACTTATTATCATCATCTGGTTCGAGAATATCTTTCCTAATGGCTTCTAAATTATTGCGATAATTCTTATTTAGTTGTCTTGCTAATTTTATTCCTGCTGGTTTAGATGAAAAATTTTGAGTTACTTCTTTTCCATAGATTAAAAGCCCATCGGTTTTAAAAATGAATTGTAAATTTTGATTTTTTGGATCGAAAACTTCATTTAAACTACAGAGACCCAAATCAATACGGTATAGCTTTTTGTATTTCAAGTGTTGTTGTTTAGCTATTTCAGAAATCCATTCTATATCCTTTTTGGTTGCTTCTCTATTGATGATTACTACAGTATCTATGTCTGATACATAGGGAATATCTTCGCCTCTTCCTACACTACCAAGTAAATAGTAAGCTAATAAATCATTCTTAAAATATGCTCGAACTAGCTCTAATAAATGATTTATTAGCTCTTTATATTCGGATCTAATCTTGTCGTATGAAGAAATATTTTCAATTAGCTGCATAGATTATGCACCTTTTTCAACAATTATTGGCGATCGCTTTTTAATCAAAGTTTCTACAATTAAGCTTAGACGCATTTAAACTGCATTCTTCAATTCTGGTCAAGGCAATAGGCAAGAGGGAATAGGCAACAGAGAGTATGCAACTTAGGTGAGTCCAAGCTTATCTAGATTTTATTGGGTTCTATAAGTGTTATTTTTGCAAGAAAGCATAATATCCTTAGCTCAATCATGCGGATTCGTAGATTTCTACCCAATCGATTTGTAATCTTAGTTTTGTTAGTATTGGCTTTTAATTGTTTTCAGCATGAACTGCTACCTAAAGCTTCCTCGGTATATTCATCTAAAACTTTGGCATTAGCTTCTTTTATAAAGATAACAGCAGACAAACCAACCAAACAAAAAGTAACTGAATGTAGTAATCCCATAACTCAAGCAGAAATGAATTTTTGCTCAAAGTTATCGGCTGAAGCTGCTGACAAACAACTAAATCAAGTCTATCAAGAGCTAAGAAAAAAACTGAGAGGAACACCACCAGAGAAAAAGTTAATTGAGGCTCAACTAGCGTGGATAGAATTTAGAGATGCTGACTGCGCTTTTGAAATAAGTCGCTTCGAGGGTGGTTCAATAGTGCCTCTAGTTTATGCTACTTGCTTAGAAAGCAGAACAAAACAGCGAATTAAGACCCTAGATAAATATCTTGCCTACCCTGAGTAACCGAAGTCATACTAAATCCGATTTATATACTCCACTTGCAACTCCCCAATCCGCTTGCGCTGAGATTGGGGATTATTGATTCATCCCAAGATAGCTACAGACAAGTAATACCATTTCTCAAAAGTAAGCGGAGAGATAAAAAACTAATAGAAAGCCAGTAAAAAGCTCAAAACTACTATCCTCCCTACACCCTAACACCTAACACCTAACCCCTACCATCACCGAAGTCTCTAGTTATTTACGAGAACTGGTATAATTTGCTGTCTCCCTACTTGGAACATAAAAAATTTGTTACTTGCTACTCCCTACTTATTACTCACCTAAGCAGCAGAGGATAAAGAATTTGCATAAACTACATTACGGTAATAATTCTGCAACTGACGAGTTGATGATGCCCAACCCCAACGTTCAGCTTCTGTGCGAGCGTTTTGCCTTAGTTGCTCTCTTTCGTCTTTAGCTGCTAATAATCTTTTTGTCGCCGTAATTGCACCTTGCTCATCATCTGGCTCAAATAAATAACCATTAACACCATCAGTGACAATATCAGGAATACCACCAGAACGAGCAGCGACGACGGGACAACCAGCAGCCATAGCTTCTAGGAGTACTAGTCCTAAAGTTTCAGTGCGGGAAGGAAAAACAAAAGCATCAGCAGAAGCATAAGCAGAAGCTAGTTCTAAACCTTCTAAATAACCAACAAAATGAGTTTTTGTCCCGGCAAAATGTTCTTGGAGAGCTTCTCGATGGGGACCATCGCCAACAATAGCTAAACAAGCTTCGGGAATAGCTTCAAGAACTGGTTTGATTTCGTCAATTTGCTTTTCCGCAGAAACTCTACCAATGTAAAGTAGTATAGTGCTTTCTGGTTTGCCCTGAGATAAGCGCGATCGCATTTGCTGGGAAGCTAGATGGGGTTGGAACATATCCGTATCTACACCCCTTTGCCACAAGTCTACTCTCTCGATACCATGATTTACTAACTCTTCTACCATAGCAGTGGAGGTACAAAGATTAAGTTGTGCTTGGTTGTGAGTTGCTTTCAGTAATTCCCACAGTACTCCTTCTAAGGCTGCCAAACCGTAGTGTTGTAAATATTGGGGTAAATGAGTATGATAAGAGGCAATAAGCGGGATATTCATGGTTTTAGCATAATAGATTCCACTTAACCCCAATACGGCTGGGTTAACTACATGAATTAGTTCTGGATTAAATTCTTCAATAATGTTTTTACTGCCAAGGGGCGGTAGTGCTAATTTTAGTTCTGGATAGAGAGGAAGAGGAACACCAGGAACACCATAAACTTTGGCCCCTTTATATTCTGTCAGACCTCCCTCTGGAGCAACAACTAATACTCGATCGCCATTGCGTTGTAAATGGTCGATCGTATGACGTAGACGAGTAACAATACCATCAACTTTGGGTAAAAAAGTTTCTGTAAAAAGGGCGATACGCATAAAAGATTAAAAAACAGATGATTGTAAATTTTTCCTGGTTTCGTCATTCATGACAGGATAAACTGATTCGAGCCGAATCAGCAAATTATGCCAGTCTTTAGCTCAAACATAGTGGTACTGCAGTTCTACAAAGTCGGCTATATTTTCCAAAGTAACCATAGGTACTGGCAAAATTACCAATAGCTGGACTATAGGCTTGATAGACAACAACTGAGTTGTGATCATATTGTGCCAGAATATGGCGACCAGTTTTAGGAAATTTTTCTTTTTGAGTTAGATAAGGTTCTATTTTTAATGGCATTAATGTATTAGGGAATAAATTTAAGCACAATTCTTTTTGCAAGGTAATAGTATTAACTTCTACTTCAGTATCTAATTTACCTGTTTAGAAAATTAGATAATCCAGAATATTATTTTTACTTAATTGAGAAATACTAGCAAAAATAGTAAGATAAGTAACCGATTTTGAGCAAACTTTATTGAGCAATGTTGAAAAATTTATCTAGATGGTTAGGGCTTACTTTAGGAGTAGCAATCTGCCTGTTAGTCATAATCCAATACGTAGCTGTAGCTAAAACTCCTGTACGGGAATACTGGTTAAAAGCAGAAGAAATCTACTGGGATTATGCCTCTTCTTATCCCCTCAATGAGATGACGGGACAAGATTTAGACGAAGATCAGTTAGTATTTCTCGAAAAAACTGACGATCGCATTGGTAGAATCTATCACAAATCGGTTTTTCGCTCTTACACACCCAAATATAAAGAAGTTATTGACGGACCGAATGAAACGACTGAAACTGGTCAAAGGAAAATTATTCGTCAATCGGGAAGCAAAGAAGAGCATTTGGGCATTCTCGGACCAATTGTGCGGGCTGAAGTAGGAGATAAAGTTATAGTTCATTTAAAAAACGAGACTGACTTTCCAGTCAGTTTCCATGTTCATGGCTTTCTCTACACTAAAGCTAATGAAGGTTCCCCTTACAATGATGGAAGCTTAGCTATAGACAAGCAAGACGATAGCATCCTCCCAGGAGAAAGTTATACTTATAACTTTGAAGTACCAGAAAGAGCAGGTCCTGGTCCTAAAGACGTTAATTCGGTAATTTGGCCTTATCACTCCCATGTAGATGAAGTCAAAGATACTAATTCTGGTTTAATGGGAGCAATCATTGTTTATGGAAAAGGTAGTCTCGATCGCCAAACTGGTTTGCCGAAAGGTATCGATCGCGAGTTTATTTCTTTATTCAAGGTTATAGATGAGAATATCAGTCTTTATATCGACGAGAATATCGAACAATTTGCTCCTAATTCAGATCCAGAGGATGAAGACTTTGAAGAAAGCAATCTCATGCACGGCATCAATGGCTTGTTATATGGTAATCTCAAAGGCTTAAATGTCAGAGAAGGAGAAAAGATTCGTTGGTATTTGATGGGTATGGGAACAGAAGTAGATATTCATACCCCTCACTGGGATGGACAAACTCTAATCGAAGCTGGTCATCGCGTCAATACGGCGCAAATTTTCCCTGCTACGGTTAAAAGTTTGGATATGACAGCAGATCGAGCAGGTACTTGGCAATTTAGCTGTCACGTCAACGATCATATTTCTGCGGGAATGAAAACCACTTACACTATCAATCCTGCTTAGGGAGAGTTCATCGGAAAAAACTACCAAAGTAACTGAGGAAGATGTCCAAGAGAATTTTATCTGGTCTAATTTTGATTATAGGAGTAGCGATCGCTATCTTGGCTATGGGTCAACTCCAAGCCAATGCTATTTCTCCTACGCGGGAATATTGGATTAAAGCCGAAGAAATTCTGTGGGATTATGCACCATCATTTCCCATAGATGAAATGATGGGCAAGGAATTTAACGAAGACCAACTGGTTTTTGTGGGAGATGCACCAGACCGTATTGGCAGAATATATCATAAAGCGGTATATCGCTCTTATACTCCCGAATTTAAAGAAATTATTGATGGCCCTAATCAAGTAATCGAGCCTCAAACTGGAGAAAGCAGAATAGTGCGTCCACCAGGAAGTCGAGAGGAACATCTGGGATTATTAGGACCAATCATTCGAGCGGAAGTTGGCGATCGAGTTATTATTCACTTTAAAAATGAAACCCGCTTCCCTGCTAGCTTGCATTCTAGCGGTCTGTTCTATACCAAAGCCAACGAAGGTATTCCCTATCAAGACGGAACATCAGGAAGAGATAAGGCAGACGATGCTATCCCACCCAATGGTTCTTATACTTATACTTATAAAGTTCTAGAAACTGCTGCTCCTACTGCCGATGATTCCAGTTCCCTAGTCTGGCCCTATTATTCTGGTGCTGATAATGTCAGAGATACTAACTCTGGCTTGATTGGGGCAATAATTGTTTACAGTCACGGCAGTCTCGATCGGCAAACAAATTTACCTAGAGGTATAAACCGAGAATTTATCAATTTCTTCCAAGTTATGGACGAAAATACTAGTCTTTACCTTGATGAGAACATTACCGAATTTACCACCCTACAAGTAGATCCAGATGATGAGGACTTTCAAGAAAGCAACCTTATGCACGGAATTAATGGTCTACTGTACAGTAACCTGAAAGGATTGGATATGAAAAATGGCGATGAGGTGCGTTGGTACATTGTTGGTTTGGGAACAGAAGTAGACATTCACACTCCTCATTGGCATGGTAATACTTTACTCGAAGACGGACACCGCTTCGATACTACAGAAGTTTTTCCTGCTACTGTCAAGGTCTTAGACATGCTTACAGATGCTCCTGGGGTGTGGATGTACCACTGTCACGTTGACGATCATCTTGATGCTGGCATGTCCGCTGTTTACAGGGTAGAGTCTACTAGTAGTCCATAATTCTATGTTGAAACCAACCACAACTGCCAATAATTTCTGTAAATGCAACTAAAGTTTTACCCCGATCTAGATGTAAAATCGATGATATTACCCCGAACATCTAACTCGTAACTGCAGCATTCCTCAAATTTTGCTTTCAGCATACTTCTCCCACGCTGTACCCGTGATTTAACTGTATCTAGATTACGGTAAGTCTTGATGAGAATTTCCTGAAGTAAATCATCAACATCTGCTGGATTTTTTATTCTTGACAATAAGAACTGTCTCAGGCCTCTACTCCATACAGTTCACACATGGAGAATACTAATTCCGCGCCAAATCTTAGCAAGCGATCGCGATATTCTTGCCAAAGCTGTGAGAATTCCATAACTTATCACCGTAAAAGCATTTCCCTAGTTTCAGGTTAAAACATTTACGAATAATTAAGTTTGACTAATGACTCCATCTTCTCCTCCCTCACATGGTGTTCAAGTAAGTTATTAAGTTGTAATAGCTTAAGAAAATCAATTACATTAAAACTATGTCTACAGTTATAGTGGAAAACTTAAGCAAAACCTATCCAGTGGCGGTAAAAGAGCCAGGTATGAAGGGTACTTTAAATCATTTCTTCCATCGTACCTATCGCCAAATTAAAGCAGTACAAAATGTTTCTTTCTATATTGATACGGGGGAAATTGTTGGTTTTTTAGGGGCTAACGGCGCAGGGAAAACTACTACCCTAAAAATGCTCACAGGCTTGATTCATCCGTCTGAAGGTAAAGTAACTGTCGCTGGCTATACTCCCTTTCGTCGTCAACCCCAATTTTTGCAAAAAACCAGTTTGGTAATGGGGCAAAAACAGCAATTACTTTGGGATTTACCTGCCCTAGATTCCCTCAAAATTAATGCTGCGGTTTATAAAATACCTGACAAAATATTTCAGCAGCGACTAGAGGAACTAACTTCGATGCTTTCTCTAGCAAAAAAACTGACTCAGCCCGTACGGAAACTTTCTTTAGGGGAAAGAATGAAAGCAGAATTACTCGCTGCACTTTTGCATCATCCTCAAGTACTCTTTTTAGATGAACCGACTTTAGGTTTAGATGTTAATGCTCAAGTAGCTGTCAGGGAATTTCTAAAAGAATACAATCGTAAGTATAATGCGACGATTCTGCTGACTAGTCATTATATGGCAGATATTACCGCTTTGTGCGATCGCGTGATGATGATTCATCAAGGGCAATTAATCTATGATGGTGGCTTAGAAGAATTATTACAGCGTTTCGCGCCTTGTCGTGAAGTCAAAGTAGAATTAGCTGAAGTATTACCAGCCGAAAAGTTATCTCAATTCGGTGAGATTGAAGCTGTTGAGGGGCAACAGGTAAGTTTTTTTGTTCCTAGAGAAAAATTAACTCAGACTATTTCTCGGATTATTGCTCAATTAGACATATTAGATTTAAGTGTAAGCGAACCACCCATTGAAGAAGTAATTGGTCGTCTGTTTCAAACTGGCGAAATATAACCAAAAAAATCCTGTAGGGGCGATTTGCGAATCGCCCCTACTAGCAAATCGTCCCTACAATTGAATTTAATCAACTGATTTATATGAAAATTACCAGAATTCCTGTTTTATCGGACAATTACGTTTTTGTCTTATTTGACGAAGAGCAAAAAATAGCTGCGGTAGTCGATCCTGCCGTAGCTGAACCAGTATTGAAATGTTTGCAAGAATTAGATGCAGAATTGATTGCTATTTTTAATACTCATCATCATATGGATCATGTTGGTGGGAATAAAACCTTACTCAAACATTTTCCCAATCTTTGTGTTTATGGTGGGATAGAAGATAAACATAGAATACCTGGACAACAAGTTTTCTTACAAGAAGGTGATACAGTAAAATTTGGCGATCGAGTAGGTCAAGTGTTCTTTGTGCCTGGGCATACTCGCGGACATATTGCCTATTATTTTCCCCCTGTAGATGAGACAAAAGCGGGGGACCTATTTTGTGGCGATACTCTCTTTGCTGGAGGATGCGGAAGACTATTTGAAGGAACTCCTAGTCAGATGGTTAATTCTCTCAGTAAATTAAGAGCTTTACCCGATAATACCCGTATTTGGTGCGCCCATGAATATACTCTCAACAATCTTAAATTTGCCCTCACTGTCGATGGAGAAAATAAAGCATTACAAAATAGATACACAGAAGTACAATCAGCAAGAAGCCAGGGAATAGCCACTGTTCCCTCTCTGTTAGGTATAGAAAAGCAAACTAATCCTTTTCTGCGCTGGGATCAAAGTTCTTTGCAAGCAAAAACAAAAAGAAAAGAGCCAGCGAGAGTATTTGGACGATTGAGAGGTATGAAAGACCAATTTTGACTTAATTACAGGCATTTTGGTTAAAGTTGCCTTGGTTTTAGCTGATAGTCTCTATGGAAAAAGTGATGTTAATGCAGATAATACAAGCACAATAATAGCAAAAGTCAAGCGCGCGAAGCGCAGGGAGTGGGGAGTGGGGGTTCGGGAGTAGGGAACACCGCCCTATAAGAGACGGTGCTTGAGGTGTGGAGCGATAAAGATTCGCGCTTCGCGTTCTCTCTTTAATTGTTCGTCCGATTTTCGCCCTTAAAGGGCGAGCGGAGACGGAGTTTCTCCGCCTCCGTGCTTGAAACCATTTTCGGGGCTAATTTCTTTCCCTATTCCCCACTCCCTACTCCCTATTCCCCCGCCCCGAAGGGCGGTCACAACCTCGTTCGTCTAGGTACTCTTTTAGATCTACTAGGAATTGACGAACATCCCGAATATCATCGATTTTTTGACAGCAATCTCGAAGATTTCTTGATTCAGAGTAGGAATAAGCCATAAGGTTACGCACCTCCTACGCGGAATGCGCCGTCCATCACACACGCTGAATTGAATTCAGCGTTGTGAACGGCAGAATTACAAACTGTATCTGATTCTTTCACTACTCCACCCCAGAGGGAACAGGTGTAAAGAACCTTGGATATATTGCTCTTGTTTGCATAAGGGCAATTACCACAGCTAGCAGGAGTTTCCCAACGTTGTTGAGGTATATTAATTGTGTACATTCTTAGTAATTAACGTTGCTATTTGTACGAGAGATATAAGGCGGTTACAAACTTTCTCAGGGTGGGTAGCCGTCTTTTGCTATCTCTATATGTATCTTGCCATAGTATTGTACTAAGTACAATACTTTTACATTACTATTAAAACAGAAGAACGAATTAATACATTACTATTGCTTATTAGTACTTTACCTAGTCAATTACTTTTGGTACATTACTAAGTAATGTTTATAGTAAAATACTCACTTTGGCTACTAACAAAAAAGCGATCTCGGCTTATATATCATCTGAGCTTGAAGGGTACTTGACCAAGTACTGTACTGAGTACGATATTACCCGCAAAGATAAATCGGGAGAAACTAAACCCGCACTGGGGACAGCAGTAGTGGAGATCCTCAAAATATTTTTCAGTAGTGATGAACTACCTAGTCCTTTACCTAGTAATGTACCTCTGTTACCAAGTAATGTAGTTACCGAGTCGAGATTAAACGAAATCTTCTCGGAGTTAGAAGCTTCAAGTAAATTATCTAGTGCTAACCCTAGTAATGTAGTTACGCAAGAGACTTTAGATAACGCGATCGACTCAATTAGAAAAGAATTTGAACCAATATTGGGAAAGTAGAATGCCTGAGTACCAAGATTACCTCTCTTGAGCAAGAAAATCAGTTCCTCAGGCAACAAATCGATCGGCTAGAAGTCTCCGCATTATCTTCAGCAGTAATTGATGAGGATTTACCCACTCAAATCGATCAACAGTCTCTCTCGCCAATCTTCTCTGATACCCAGCCAGAACAGACAGATCAAGCCTCGGAACGACTCGGAATGTATGAGGAAACCTCATCCGTCTTGTCTAACCGATTGTCAGATGCAGAGCTAGCCCTCATGTATTCAACTTCTTCTTCTACTGTGCGTAAGTACCGAACAGGATATACACCCAAAAACAGCAAAATTTATAATTCCATTTCCGCCGATTGGGAGTATAGGGGCGATCGCTGGTACAAGAAAAGCTAACCAATAAAAAAGAGCCATTAAACGGGGCAAAACTAGCGAAGCTGTCATGCGAGCTTTGGCTCTAGCTGAGCCGAGCCACTACACCTACTCAATCATTGAGCTTGGAGTAGATACGAGATAGTAATTCTTTAAAAACAAGCTCTCGAAGCTCTTCATTATTCATCACTTCCATAAAGATTTTCTCGTTACCTTCCATACGTTGTACAAAGAGATCGTCGAGGTGTTTATTGAGAACGGGGGCAAAGTTTTCTTTAGTGTTGACAACGGCAGCTTGTTTAATGGTTTCAGTGACGATCGCTTGTTCGGCGATCTGATCGAAAAATAGTTGATCTGCGGGGGTAAAATCTGTGCCAAAACGTTGATTTAAAGTATCAATCAGCAGTGAAAGCTGTACTTCTCGATCGGGCTGACGTGTTCCTACTGCGATGGCACCTGGTAAAGGTTCTGCTTCTCCAACCTTAAGATCGATTTTTCCTTCACTGATTTTTTCTAGGCGATAATATTTTAGTTCAATATCCCCTGCTAAATTTACCTTGGGGGCATTGGCACTACGGGGTAGTTTTTTGAGTAAAGCACGACCATAGGCGTAAAGTTTTTCCAGGTCTGAATCTTGGTAAGAGATAATCTGAGCCAAGAATAAATAGAGATTACGGAAGCTGGTGAGTTGACTTCTAAATTGTTCTTTGGCTGCCTCTTCTAGGGTTTTGTATCGATCGACTATGGGGTTGAGTAGGGCATCAATTTTTTGATGTTCCCCTCCAGTCAGAGATGTCTTATCGCGAAACCAAATTTCACACCATTGGTTAACATCTTCTGGGCTAAATAGTTGCCATTCATAGAGTTGGTAGGACAAATCATTTAACTGTTGGGGGTCGGCTGCTGCACCGATGGGAGTCTCTTCGTAGTAGGACTTAAAGGCTTGATAGATATCTTCAGGGGTATTAACAAAATCCAGCACAAAAGTATCTGTCTTACCTGTGGTAGTACGATTGAGACGGGATAGAGTTTGGACGGCTTGGACTCCTGCCAAGCGTTTATCAACAAACATAGTATGCAGTAGAGGTTGATCGAATCCTGTTTGAAATTTGTTAGCTACTAAAAGAACTTGATACCCGTCGCTGGCAAATCGATCAGGAATTTCTTTGGATTTGATACCCCCATTGAGGCTGACTTCGGTAAATTTTTCTTCGGGTACACGACTTGGAAGGTTACGCGATCGCAGCGACGAAAAATCAGCATTTGAGGCTATTCTGTTCATAATGCTGCGATCGCTAAAAGCCAGATATAGAGCTTTCTTCATTATTAACCTTCCAAGTC
>JBFRWE010000230.1:0-5310 GCA_051439345.1 Xenococcaceae cyanobacterium | reverse complement strand
GGGAGTGGGGAGTGGGGGTTCGGGAGTAGGGGACACCGCCCTATAAGAGACGGTGCTTGAGGTGTGGAGCGATAAAGATTCACAGCTCCCGCGTTCTCTCTTTAATTGTTCGTCCGATTTTCGCCCTTAAAGGGCGAGGCTTGAAACCATTTTCGGGGCTAATTTCTTTCCCTATTCCCCACTCCCTACTCCCTATTCCCCCGCCCCGAAGGGCGGTCAAGACCATAGTCGAGAAGAAACAATGTTTAACCAAAGTAAAAATGAGAGTAGAAATGAGCCAATCAAATCCCGAAATATAGGCATTAATGGCAATTTGCCAAGATGGACATCTCGAATAATCAAACCATTATTAATTGTTTTAGGAACAAGTTTGGTAGCGATCGCCAGTAGTCAAGAGGCTAAAGCAGCTAATTTTACAGTGGTAGCTAGTGGTCTAGAAAGCCCTAGAGGATTAACTTTTTTCCCACTAGAGATGTCTCCGCTCCAGATGGCAGCAATATTTCCATGCAATCAGTTCCAACTTCTGTGGTTATTGGTCCAGATGGTGCTTTGTATGTCACTGAGTTGACAGGTTTTCCTTTTCCGCAAAATGGGGCAAGAATTTACCGTCTTGACGATGGTACTCTAGAAATCTTTCTCGATGGTTTTACTAACCCGATTGACCTAGCTTTTGCTCCTAATGGCGATCTCTATGTTTTAGAATATGCTACTAATTCTACACTTTCAGGAGATCCCACTGGTGCTTTAATTCAAGTTAAACCAAATGGCGATCGCACGACTATTCTGAGTGATGAATTGATTAACCCTACAGCTTTAGCGATCGCTCCTGACAACAGCATCTACATTTCTAATCAAGCTTTTCTTCCTGGAGAAGGAGAAATCCTTCGCGTTCAAGTTTCAACCCCAGAACCTTCTTCCCTCTTCGGTTTATTAGGTATAACTATTGGTGCTGTTACAAGCAACTTAAAGAGAAAGAAAAACTCTTGAACAACTAACGAATGTACGAGCAAGGCACTGCCTTGCCCCTGCTCACTACTACTTTGTCAGGATTGATTTGAGGGATAAATCTTCCCCTGCTTCCTCCGCTTCCTCCGCTTCCTCCGCTCCCCCTGCTTGTCTCAACCCATCATTTCAAAATTGACAGACTACTACTCACTTCTTGAAGATATTTTTGAGGATGCTGAAAGAGGGTTATATAATCACTCTCAGTGTGAAAAATAATTAAGAAATGGGCAAGACAATATGCGAATCTTATTTGTAGCAGCAGAAGCAGCACCGATAGCAAAAGTAGGCGGGATGGGTGATGTGGTAGGAGCATTACCCAAAGTATTGAGAAAATTAGGTCATGATGTTCGCATATTTATGCCTTATTACGGTTTTCTCTCAGATAAGATGGATATTCCTAGCGATCCAGCTTGGTGGGGATATGCCATGTTTCAGGACTTTGCTGTTTACGAAACTGTCTTACCTAACAGTGATGTACCTTTATATCTTTTTGGGCATCCAGCTTTCGATCCTCGTCGTATTTATGCAGGGGAAGATGAAGCTTGGCGATTTACCTTCTTTGCCAATGGTGCAGCCGAATTTTGTTGGAATTATTGGAAACCACAAATAGTTCATTGTCATGATTGGCATACAGGTATGCTTCCAGTTTGGCTCAACCAATCTCCTGATATTAGTACTGTATTTACTATTCACAATCTAGCTTATCAGGGACCTTGGCGTTGGTATTTAGAAAAAATTACTTGGTGTCCTTGGTATATGCAAGGGCATAATACTATGGCAGCCGCAGTACAATTTGCCGATCGAGTTAATACTGTTTCTCCTACCTATGCCGAACAAATTAAAACTCCTGAATACGGAGAAAAGATCGAAGGTTTACTTTCATTTATTAGTGGCAAAATGAGAGGGATTCTGAACGGTATCGATACAGAGAGTTACAATCCAGCTACAGATAAGTATATTAATCAGAATTTTACGACAGAGACCATCGCCAAACGCTATCCTAATAAAATTGCGTTACAAGAAGAACTAGGATTAGAAGTCAATAAAAATGCGTTACTAATGGGTGTAGTATCCCGTTTAGTCGATCAAAAAGGAATAGACCTCTTGCTGCAAATCCTAGAGAAGTTTATGTCTTATACTAATGCACAGTTAGTAGTTTTAGGTACAGGCGAGCGCAAATACGAAACTCAACTGTGGCAAATGTCTTCTAAATTTCCTGCGAGGATGTCAGTACAGCTACTGTATAATGATGCCCTAGCCAGAAGAATTTATGCTGGTTGTGATGTTTTTCTCATGCCTTCTAAGTTCGAGCCTTGTGGTATCAGTCAAATTTTAGCTATGCGTTATGGGTGCATTCCAATTGTCCGTCGTACTGGAGGTTTAGTTGATACTGTTTCCCATCACGATCCAGTTAATCAAGCTGGTACTGGCTATTGTTTCGATCGCTATGAAACTCTCGATCTTTATACTTGTATGGTAAGAGCATGGGAAGGCTTCCAGTACAAAGAAAAATGGCAAGAACTACAACAAAGAGCCATGAGTCAAGATTTTAGTTGGCTCAAATCTGCCCTCGAATATATCAAAATGTACAAAGAAGTTGTGGGACAATCTCCTGAATTAAGTCAAGAAGAACAAGAAAAATTAGCTGTTTTGAGTAAAAGCTATTAACTAGCTAATAATGTTAATATAGCTGCTAACAAATAACTATTATCTTTTTGAGAACGAACAGCTATCCGAAAATAGCGATCGCCAAGTTCAGGAAAGCTTAAGCAGTCCCTAATCAAAATTTGAGATTGCTTTAATAGTTCTTCTTGTAGTTTGGTGCTGGATTCACTGGTCTTGACTAATAAAAAGTTAGCAGCACTAGAAAAAGGCTGTAATCCTGGGATAGAAGCTAATCCCTGCCTTAATTTATTTCTGGTAGGTGGTAGCCAGTCCCAAGTCTGTTGTTGAAATTGTCGATCTTGAATAACCATTTCGGCTGCTATAGCTGCTAAAGCATTAACAGACCAGGGATCGCGGAATTTTTGCCATCTTTTGATTCTGGCTGGATTGGCGAGCGCATAACCAATACGCAAACCTGGTAAACTATAAAACTTGGTGAGAGAGCGCAAAATTACCAAATTAGGAAAGTCTTTGACCACAGAAATTAAACTCTGTTCCTGTTCTGGGGGTAAAAAATCCATAAAGGCTTCATCTACTACTACCAGGTCAAATTTAGCTAAATAAGGCAATATTTCCTTTCTAGTCCAAATTTGACCCGTAGGGTTATGAGGATTATTGAGTAATAGTCCAGAATCAGCAGCAATAAAGTCTTGATTAGGAAGGGTATCACTAAGAGTAGTTATTTGTTCCTGCTCTAAAGAGACTAAATTAAGTTGGCAGGTAGACCAATTAGCATTAAAGGCAGATAAAGTGCGCCAATAGTCGCCAAAAGCAGGAGTAATTACATATGTTACCCTTTTTTGCGATAATTCCCAACCTGCCCAGGTCAACAACTCTGCTGAACCATTCCCAGGCAGAATATATTCTGCTGGTATTTGATGGTAATGAGCCAGAGCTTCTTTTAACTGAGCATAATTGGGGTCTGGGTAAGCAATTAAGCAATCGATGTTCTCTCGAATTTTGGCAATCGCTTTTGACGGAGGGCCAAGAGGATTAATACTAGCAGAAAAATCTCTAATCAAAGAAGCTGGACAGCTTGCAATTGCTGCTGCCCAAGCCAAATTCCCACCGTGTTTGGGTCGATTCACAAGCAGATAGAAAGAAAAATAACTAGATGATTATTTCTTAGGTGCAACTTTCTCTTTGAACAATTTACCCGCAGAAAAAGCAGGGACATGAGTTTCTGGAATTGCCATTTTTTCTCCAGTTTTGGGGTTACGTCCTTCTCTTTCTTTGCGGTGGCGACGTTCAAAAGAACCAAAGCCAACCAAAGTTACTTTATCATCATCAGCTACTGCTTCCATAATAGTTTCTATGGCCGCACTTAAAACTGCATCAGCTTGCTTTTTAGTTACAGTCGCTTTTTGAGCAATGCGATCGACTAATTCACCTTTATTCATACAGAAATCTCCTTTTTGTGAGTTTTATTAGCTTATTGAATATAGCCTGTAATCCTCAGACTCTTAATGGTTAAAAGTCATTCAGATAAATTTTAAAAAAGTTACTTGAGGAAAAAAAACCTCTAAATAACCACAGGCTGTAATTTTCACTGCCTTATTCTAATCTCTACTTGTCTAATATGGATCGCTGAAACCACTAAATGATGCAGATTTCAACAATTTTTTCGATTTCACCACCTATTTTTTATAATCCGATACATTTGATGTAGTTGAAATCACTGATAATTTGGTATATTTGGTATCTATCTGTAAAGATAGTTCACGTAAATTTGGTCTTTTCCAGTCAACATAATTAATTCTTATATTAAAAAATATTGATATTGTTCAAAAAAAAGTTCAGCTCAGAACCAGAGAGCATTTTCAATTGTGGAGGAGAGCCTTGTAGTTCATAATTATAATCAAGCTAGGAAAATCAACAAATATTATTTATGGAATCAACCATCTCAAAACATATTGAAATTACGCCTGGTGTCTGTGGCGGAAAACCTCGTATTGCTGGACATCGAATCAAAGTTCAAGATATTGTCATCTGGCATGAACGTAGGGGAATGTCACCAGATGAAATTATCTATCACCATCCCACTATTTCCCTAGCAGATGTTTATGCAGCCTTAACTTATTACCACGATCATAGAGAGGAAATTAGACAACAAATCAAAGCTGGAGATGCTTTAGCTAGAGATTTACAAGGTAATCAGCCTTCTCTAGTGCAAAAAATCTTACAGGGTGACAATGTCAACTAAGATTAAATTTCACCTCGATGAAAATGTGAGTAACGCCATAGCTAATGGATTAAGAAAACGAGATATTAATGTCACAACTTCTCCCGAAGAAGGATTAATTGGTGCATCAGATAAAGAACAATTGGCATTTGCGTTATCTCAACAGAGAGTTATTTTTACTTTTGATGACGATTTTCTCAGTTTAGCTTCAACAGGTATTGAACACGCTGGCATTATTTATGCTCGACAACAACGTCAGTCGATTGGCAAAATAATTAGTGATTTGATCTTAGTCTGGGTTACAATAAACCTGGTTAAATCTCGGTCGCGCGAGGCGGGCGGTTGAATGGTCGAATTTTCGTGTTTCCAGGTGTAAAATCCGCCCGCCTGCGGGCGATAACCTTGACGAGAAATCAATACTTTCAGAGAAGGCTGCCCAGATTTACCTAGATTTTTTT
>JBFRWE010000229.1:0-25860 GCA_051439345.1 Xenococcaceae cyanobacterium | reverse complement strand
AATTCCTCTAGGACTAAATATAGGTGCTATTGGCGAGAGAATTAGTCAAATACCTGGTGGAGTTGTGTTAGAACCTCATGCAACTCCGAAGAAAATTGTCTCAGAGATGATACGATTAGCTGAATTTTCTAGAGCAAATAAAGTAGAGCATCAAACTTCTGAAGAGTTTAAGTACGAAAGTATTGTGAACGATTATTATCAATTGAATATTCTAATGAATCAGTATTAGAGCGATTTAGAAAAGCAGATAAAATGCGATAATCGAAAAACTGTAGAATGATTGCAAAATCAATCAAAAATTTAATTCTCTTCATCTATTCTATTACTAATCAATGAAAAAATTATTTCTTCATATTGGACTCCATAAAACAGGATCGACAACTCTTCAGACATTTTTACTACAGAACAAAAAGGTTTTGAGTGACTTTGGTTATTTATATCCCAAAATAGGAATTCCACCCACATTGATGGGACATCACAATTTAGCTTGGTTACTTAATAATGATAAACGAGCAGATTCTAATTTCGGTAATTGGCAACAACTTCATGAAGAAATAAAAGATTCTAATTTTAATAAAATAATTATCAGTTCCGAAGATTTTGAATCAGCTAATAGAAGATTTATTCATGATTTAAAGTCTAACTTAGAATCTTATGAGGTTAAAGTCATAGTTTACATAAGAAGGCAAGATAGACAAATAGAATCCCAGTATACTCAACATACTAAAGATGGAATATTTAGTGGTGATCTTTTATCTTTTTGTGAAAAAATGAGAAACAACTCTGATTTTTACAGGCTACTAGAATCATGGAAACAAGAGTTTGGAAACGATAATTTGATAGTTAGACCACTAGAAAAAGAACAGATACCAAATATTTGTCATGATTTTTTAAGACATATTAATATTAATGAAATTGATTATTTTACTAATGTTAAGAATCAAAATACTAAACCAGGAAGGAAAACTATAGAAATATTAAAACTGGTGAACAGGATTTATGAAAATAAACCACAAGAAAGGAAAAAAGCATACCTAAGAAAAATTGTAAATTTTACTGCAAAATATTGGTCAGATCAAAGAAATTATCGATTACTTTCTTACTCAGACGCATCGAAAATAATGAAATGGTATGAACAATCGAATCAAGCTATTGCCAGAGAGTATTTAGGAAGAGAAAATGGTATTTTATTCTATGAACAGTTGGAACCTTATGAGAATGAAGCGTTTGATCTTGAAGATTTAAGTATTGAGGAGTTGCTAAGTTTAATTCTAGCTATTGTAGAAGTAAGTTAGTTAGTCAAGTCAAATTTCCAGTATACCAGCATAGTAATCACTATGCTAATAATTATTAAAAGAATGAATATCTGAAAAATATATTAGATTTTTTTGAGTTTTAATGAAATCAGTTAGGTTTTGTAGAAATTATTTTAAGATATACTCTAATGAAATTAGAGTATTATCAGGAATTTGAAAATCAGATAAGAAAGCTTTGTGTCCCTTGCAAGAAAACTTATGAGAAAACTATTTATTCATATAGGGTTGCCTAAGACAGCAACTACAACTCTTCAATCATTTTTATACGAAAATAGAGATAATCTTCGTAATTATGGCTATTTATATCCTCAGACAGGTATTCCAGATAAATTGAAAGCTCATCGTAATTTAAGTTGGTTAATTGTACGAAGAAAAAAAGCAGATTTAAGTTTTGGAACTTGGAAAGAACTTAATCAAGAAGTTGATGATAGTAATTTTAAAAATGTAATTATTAGCTCAGAATTTTTTTCAATTGCTAATAATAAGCACATAGACATTTTAAAATCAAAATTGAAATTTTATGATGTAAAGATTGTAGTTTATCTGAGAAGGCAAGATGTAAGAATTGAATCCCAATACACTCAAAATGTCAAAAATGGAATATATGCCTCAGATATTGTTTCTTTTGCTCATAAGAAAAGAGATGAATCAGATTACTATAAGGTTCTAGAACCATGGAGACAAGCCTTTGGAACCATGAATATAATTGTTAGACCATTAGAAAAGACTCAAATACCAGATATTTGTAATGATATATTAAATGTAATTGGTATTAATGATTTTAAAGATTTTAGTAAGGTTAAGGATAGAAATACTAAACCAGGAAAAAAAGAGTTAGAAATATTAAGAGTTATTAATCAAGTATATAAAAACGATGTACAAAAAAGTGGGATATATAAAAAGAAGATTGCTCAGTATGCTCAGAAATATTGCTCTGATGACAAAAAATACCGATTGCTTTCTTATGTACAAGCATCTACAGTAATGGAATTGTATAAAGAATCGAATCAAGCTGTTGCTAGAGAATATCTTGGCAGGGAAGACGGTATTTTATTCTACGAACAATTAGAGCCTTATGACCTTCATAAATTTGGTATTGAGGATTTAAGTAAAAAAGAATTATTGGGGTCAATTTTAGCAATTTTGGATAAAAATTAGATAATATTAATTAATTAAAAATAATATTTTTATACAAATAAAATTAAATATTATTCTCCAAAAAAATGATTAAAAAAAATATCCAGAGAGAAATAGTTGAATATCAAAAAGCTATAGAATTAGAGCTAGATAACAGCATGGTATATGCCAAACTAGCCAGGGTAATGATGGCACAAAAAAATATTCAAGAGGCAATTACTAATTATCAAAAAGCGATTTCTCTGCAACCAGAACAACCACCATGGGTCTATATTGGCTTGGGAGATTCTTTAAATCAAAATAGTCAAGAAAAAAAAGCGATTACTGCATATCAAAAAGCTATAGAATTAGAACCAAATAACAGCATGGTATATGCCAAACTAGCCAGGGTAATGATGGCACAAAAAAATATTCAAGAGGCAATTACTAATTATCAAAAAGCGATTTCTCTGCAACCAGAACAACCATCATGGGTCTATATTGGTTTGGTAAATGCCATTAGAAGAAATGGTCAGTTAGAAGAAGCTATTTCTATTAATGACAAAGCTATTAAATTGAAGCCAAATGAGCATAAACTCTATCTAAGTTTGGCGCGTCTTTATCAAAAGAAAGGTGATTTAGAGAGTGCTATAGGTATTTATAAAAAAGTAATTAAATCGGAAAAGGACTTAAATGATGATATATTGAGGAATATAGAAGAGATATTTAGACTGAAAGAAATAGCTAATAAATCAACTAATTCTAATAAAAAAGCGTTATTATTAACAAGCACTAAACCAGAAGAACACTTAATAGCTAGTGTTTCTGGATTTAAAGATGAAGCTGATATTGCTTATTACTGTCTAGAGTGGCAATATTCTTTGGGTGTCAGAAGATTTGTCATTTTAGATAATATGTCTTTGGACAATACGGCACAAGAAATAAGACGTTTTGCTGCTGAACATAAAAACGCCATGGTTTATTTAATTGAGGATAGCGAAATTAGACACTACCAAAGTCAGAAAATGACAGCAGCAGCAGAATTTGCCTATAAGTTATGGCAAACCGAGTGGATTTTACCTTTTGATGCTGATGAGTTTTTATGTTCATCTCATCAACCTCTACATACAATCCTAGAAAATATACCCAAAGAGCGATTGTGTATTAAGATTCCCCTGAAAAATCATGTCCTTACTTCAATAGATGACCATTCTGAAAAAAATCCGCTTAAAAGAATGTGTTATCGAGCAAATCCTAAGAGGGGAAAAAAAATATTTAAAGTAATTATTCGCTGGCAGCCTGGTATGGTAATAGGGCAAGGAAACCACAAAGTATGTTTGCACGGGGATTTAGTTGATAGTTTAAATGGTGAAGAATTAGGACTGTTCATCCGACATTATCCATGGAGATCGAAAAAACATCTTAAACGAAAAATTCTTAATGGAGGAAGGGCACATCAAGAAGACTCAAACATAATTGGAGGTCTTCGCTGGAGAAAGCCTTATATCTTGTATAAACTTGGTTATGAAGAATATCTTGATGAATTGTACAAGACCAAGATTCGCAACCCTGATAATTTTATATATGACCCAGCAATACCTAAGGAATGAGAAGTAAATAACCTACAGATTACCTAATATCTTGTTATCGTTAACTCAAAGTGCCGATATTTAAATTTGGGATTTTATTAAATCCTCATTCCTAAGTTCAAGCAAATGCTAAATATTAATATTAATCGATACTCTCTTGGAAGTATATTGATAGCGCAATATATTTCTTTTAGGGCGATCAACTTTAATCGGTTCAATTAGATTGTATCGTTATCTTCACCAAAAAAGCGATCGAGAATACGACTATTTTCTACCTGTAGTCCTCTGATTTCAGTTGGCATTGTCCGTAGTTTTTATGCATCAACGCCTTCATAACCTTGAAATACCAGTCCAAGACAGCAATGCTTCACTTTCGTGCTGTGGCTTAATTCTTACCCTAAAAACACCAAATTAAATTGAGTAGTCTTAATTCTTGTTGAGAGTAGCTAATAATTCAGCTAACTTCTGAGGATTAAGGCTAACTTTAACATCTAATTTTTGTTCTACATCTCGCAATAGCAAAAGAAAATCACCCTCTATAGCTTTACCGATTATCTGTGGATTATTCAATTCAATTGTTTGGTAAACAACTTGAGGCAAACTAACACAAATCACTACTTTTTCTTGAGACTGAGGATAGATGTATAGTTTTTGTTTAAACTTATCTAATTCTAATTTTCTCGCAGTAATATTACGTTCATCTTGAATATTATTTTTTTGCCAATAAACGGTTATTCCTCGCAACTGAGTAGATTGAATAGGAAACTTTTCATCAAATTTTTGTGCTTCCCAGTTAATTTCTTCCACATTGTCAGTGCTAGAAATTAATCTTTGTTGCCAACTTATTTCCTTTCCCTGTAAATTATTCCACCACTGAGCGATCGCCGCTAAATTATCGGCATTATCTGGGTTATTACTATTTTGCTGCCAAGTTACTTTCATCTACATAATTCCTCCATCTTTTACTCATAATGGATGTATTAGCAATCTCCTGAAGAATAGCTTCGAGCAAATTAAGCTCCTTTGCGCTCATGCAGTGCCAGGCTACGCCCGATCTCGCCTTAAGAGAAAAATCAGACATAATTTGATACTCAAGTTGATCGCTACTTTAAACTAAATTAGACTTTGCAAATGTTGAATTAACTGTGGTGCTTGCATGACTCCTTCAATTTTACTAGCGGGTTGTCCATTTTTGAACAGTACCAAAGTAGGTAAAGCTTCTATGTCATAACTTGAAGCTAACTGTGGATATTTATCAGTATCAATTTTGACTACTTGAAGGCGATCGCGCAATTGCGCCCCTACTTGTTCTAAAATAGGACTCATTATCTGACAAGGACCACACCAAGTAGCATAGAAATCGACTAAGACAGGTTTTTCGCAACCATCTAAAAGTTCTTGGAAACTAGAAAAATTCTTTTTGACTGCCATAGGTTCAGTTATCAGTTAATTAGTAAGGGCGAAGGGCCGTTCGCCCTTACAAGATCAAACAAAGATTTAATTCGTTTACATCATAGCGATAAGCAACCCAAATCAGCGTAATATAATCTAGTTTCTTAAACTTTCACGGAGAGGCTGATTATGGAGAGGTTGCCCGAAAATTTACAAAAATTAGCAGATCGAGTTGCCATCGTCACAGGTGGATCGAGGGGAATTGGTAGGGCAACGGCGATCGCTTTGGCAACAGAAGGTGCCAAAGTAGTAGTTAATTATGCTCGCTCTAGTGCTGCAGCAGAAGAGGTAGTAGCAGAAATCACCGCAGCAGGAGGAGAAGCTATTGCTGTAGGTGCAGATGTTTCTCAGGCAGAAGAGGTAGATAACTTAATTAAACAGACCCTGGATAAATTTAGCCGTATCGATGTTTTAGTTAACAATGCAGGTATTACTCGCGATAATTTATTGATGCGGATCAAACCAGCAGACTGGCAAGCTGTCATTGATTTGAACTTGACTGGGGTTTTCTTATGTACTAAAGCTGTGACTAAAAAAATGCTCAAACAGCGCAGTGGCAGAATTATTAATGTTGCTTCTGTAGCAGGACAAATGGGCAATCCAGGGCAAGCAAACTATAGTGCTGCTAAAGCAGGAGTGATTGGTTTTACCAAAACTGTGGCTAAAGAATTAGCTAGTCGAGGAGTTACGGTAAATGCTGTTGCACCAGGGTTTATTGCTACCGATATGACCAACGACCTAAAATCAGAAGATATTATTAAATTTATTCCCCTTGGTCGTTATGGTAAGCCAGAAGAAATTGCTGGTATGATTCGTTTTTTAGCAGCCGATCCTGCTGCTGCCTATATTACAGGACAAGTATTTAATGTTGATGGTGGCATGGTGATGGCTTAATCAGTGAGTAGTTAGGAGTTCGCAAAGCTAATAACTATGAATTACGGTAAACCGTAAATCGAACCCTACCACCATCAATAAATATATTCTGATAAATTTTGATAGTTAGCACTCTCGTTGTAAGAGTGCTAAATTGGCAGATAGAAATTATGATGGAACTTAAGAAAACATCACTATGGCAAAAATAGTTTCTTTCAAGGAAGAATCAAGAAGATCGTTAGAAAAAGGGGTTAATGCTTTAGCTGATGCAGTTAAGATTACCCTAGGACCTAAAGGTCGCAATGTTTTGTTAGAAAAGAAATTTGGCGCACCCCAAATCGTTAATGATGGGATCACTGTTGCCAAAGAAGTTGAATTAGAAGACCCTCTAGAAAATACTGGTGCAAGACTCATCCAAGAGGTGGCATCCAAAACTAAAGATATCGCTGGAGACGGCACTACTACTGCTACTGTTATTGCTCAAGCCTTAATTAAAGAAGGTTTGAAAAACGTGGCAGCAGGAGCTAACCCTGTTGCTCTCAAAAAGGGTTTAGACAAAACTACCACTTATCTAGTTAAAGAAATTGAATCAGTAGCTAAACCAGTAACTGGAGATGCTATTGCTCAGGTGGCGACTGTCTCGGCAGGTAATGATGAAGAAGTAGGCACAATGATTGCCGAAGCGATGGATAAAGTAACTAAAGATGGTGTTATTACTGTCGAAGAGTCCAAATCCTTAGCTACAGAATTAGATGTAGTAGAAGGGATGCAGATCGATCGCGGTTATCTTTCTCCTTATTTTGTTACCGATCAAGAAAGACAAGTAGCTGAATTTGATAATCCTCTTATCTTAATTACTGATAAAAAAATTAGCGCGATCGCCGATTTAGTTCAAGTCCTAGAAAAAGTAGCCAGAGCTAGTCAACCTCTCCTAATTATTGCTGAAGATTTAGAAGGAGAAGCTTTAGCTACCCTCGTTGTTAACAAAGCAAGAGGTGTTTTAAATGTAGCTGCGATCAAAGCTCCTGGTTTTGGCGATCGCCGCAAGCAAATGTTACAAGATATTGCTGTTCTTACTGGTGGTCAAGTAATCTCTGAAGAAGTTGGTTTAAGTTTGGAAGCTGTTTCTTTAGATATGCTAGGGAAGGCAGATAAAATTTCCCTGACGAAAGAAAACACTACTATTGTATCTAGTGGTGGTAATAGCGATGATGTCCAAAAACGCATTGCTCAAATTCGTAAGCAGTTAGCCGAAACTGATTCTGACTACGACAAAGAAAAGTTACAAGAGCGTATTGCCAAATTAGCAGGTGGTGTGGCAGTTATCAAAGTTGGTGCAGCTACCGAAACCGAACTTAAAGACCGTAAACTAAGAATTGAAGATGCACTCAATGCTACCAAAGCAGCCGTAGACGAAGGTATTGTTCCTGGTGGTGGTACGACTTTAATTCATCTAGCTAGTAAAGTAGCTAATTTTAAAGCCGAACTAGACAGCAATGAGGAAGAAAAAGTAGCAGCAGATATTTTTGCTAAAGCTTTAGAAGCTCCTCTCCGTCAGCTAGCCGATAATGCGGGAGTAGAAGGCACTGTCATTGTTGAAAAGGTGAGAAATACTGAATTTAATGTAGGTTACAATGCTGTGACTGGTGAAATAGAAGATATGATTGCTGCTGGAGTAATCGACCCCGCTAAAGTAGTGCGTTCAGCAGTACAAAATGCTTCTTCCATCGCTGGTATGGTTTTAACTACCGAAGCTCTAGTAGTCGAAAAACCCGAACCCGAACCTCCTGCTGCTCCTGGCGGAGGCATGGGAGGCATGGGCGGTATGGGAGGTATGGGAGGTATGGGAGGCATGGGTGGTATGGGCATGATGTAATGCTCGGTAATTCACCCGTTTTCTAATTCCCAAATCAAATATTATCCATAAAAGATAAATTGATAGAGGCGTATAATGTTATACGCCTCTTCGTATTTTTATGAATCCCGCGGAAGGGAGTTCCTAGTAAATAGCTAATAGCTTTAAGCTGTTAAAGCTATTAGCGATCGCTCAACAAGAACCACAAAGCCCAAAGTATAATTAAGATTCTATTTTATTGTCTCGCGAACTACTGTGTATTAAAAAAAAGGACATAAGTGTATCGTGTCGTCTAAAACCATTAAGCAAGAACATCCACCTGAAAAGCAATCTAAATTCCTTTACTCTTTTGCAACTGGAGTAGCCAAAACTGCGGGTGGAACAATTCTGGGCATTACCATGATTACTAGCTCAATTGTAGCTGGAGGATTAGTTGGTTTAGCCATCAGCTTTCGCAATCTTCCTGATGTGAGAGTTTTGAATAATTATGTTCCTTCTGAAACCAGCTATATCTATGATATTCAAGGTAGATTATTAACCAGTCTTCATGGTGAAGCTAATCGAGAAATTATTCCCCTCAAACAAATTGCTCCGGAACTGAAACAAGCAGTCATCGCCATAGAAGATAGTCATTTTTATCAACATCAAGGAATTAATCCCTATAGTATTGGTCGTGCTGCTTGGGTAAACTGGCAAAAAGGTAGTGTCACAGAAGGTGCTTCTACTTTAACCATGCAGCTAGTGAAAAATCTTTTTCTTACCCGAGAACGTACTTTTAGTCGGAAACTAGCAGAAGTAATTATTGCCCTCAGGGTAGAGCAAGTTTTTAGCAAAGAAGAAATTTTGTATATGTACCTCAATAATATTTATTGGGGACATAATAACTATGGGGCGCAAACTGCTGCTGAAACTTATTTTAATAAAAGTGCTAGTCAGTTAAGTTTAGCAGAATCAGCAATGATGGCTGGTTTAATTCAAGCACCACAACAACATAGTCCTTTTATTAACTACAAAGAAACCAAAAGACGACAAGTTTTAGTACTTAGACGTATGCGAGATTTAGGTTGGATTACTCCTGCTGAAGAAGAAGCAGCCAGAAAAGAGCCTTTACTAGTAAATAAGCCTACTGCCTGGCGTGCCAGTAAATCACCCTTCATTACTGAAGCAGTTACTTCAGAGTTAAAAGAAAAATTTGGTGATACTAAAGTTCTTCAAGGGGGTATACGGGTTCAAACTACCATCGACTACTATTTTCAAAAAATGGCAGAAGAAACTGTCAAAGAAGGACACCGTAAGCTCAAAAGTTGGGGTGTTCGTGCAGAACAAGTAGCTTTAGTAGCGGTAGATCCTAGAACTCACTTTATTAAAGCTTTAGTAGGTGGTGTTAATCACGATCGAAGTCAGTTTAATCGTGCTACCCAAGCTCGTCGTCAACCAGGTTCTTCTTTCAAACCTTTTGTTTACTATACAGCTTTTGCTAGCGGTAACTATACACCTGATACGACGATCGAAGATTCTCCCGTGAAATATCGTGTTCCCTCTGGTTACTACAGTCCGAAAAATTATAGTGAGGATTTTGCTGGGGAAATGTCTTTGAGGACTGCTCTAATTCAATCCCGTAATGTCCCAGCCGTCAAACTAGGTAAGGCAGTAGGGTTAGATCGAGTAATCAAAATTTGCCGTATTCTTGGTATTCAAAGCCCCTTACAGCCAGTAATTTCTTTACCTTTAGGTTCAATTGGTGTAACACCACTGGAGATGGCGGGAGCTTATGCTACTTTTGCTAGTAATGGGTGGTATGCCGAACCAACCATTATTCTTCAAGTAACTGATAGTAAAGGTAATACTTTACTTGAAAATAGACCTCAACCTAAACTGCTGCTAGATCCATGGTCAACTGCTACTCTAACTTCAGTTATGAAAGGGGTAATTGCTGAAGGAACAGGTAAAAATGCCGATATCGAGCGTCCCGCAGCAGGGAAAACAGGAACTACATCTTCAGAAAGGGATGTTTGGTTTGTAGGTTATGTTCCTCAGTTAGCAACAGCAGTATGGGTGGGTAATGATAACTATAAAACTCTTGGTAAAGGAGTTACTGGTGGTGGTCATGCTGCACCTATCTGGCGTTCTTTTATGCTTAAAGCTCTAGAAGAAGAACCCGTAAAATATTTTCCTGCTGCTTCTCAATTTAATAGTCCCTAAAGAGATGTTTGTAGGTATAGATTATCAACAAAATAAGTCGGCATAAATACAAATCTACATCAACTATCAACTATCAACTATCAATAATCAACAGTATGTCCGACTCTATTTCATTGGCGTGAAAACCTCTAGATTAACTATTCTATTTCAGATTTCATCCTTTCTAAAGTTGTATTCATTTGGTCAAACATTTGCTGTGGTGTAACACCAAATTGACCTAATTGGGTTTTTAGTTGCTGTACCGTCATTTGTGCCATAAAGTCTTCAGATAACTCGAAACGCTTCATAAAGATGCGGTAACGTTCCATTAGAGTTTCCATTCGAGCGATAAACATTTTTTTGCCCTCGCGATCGAACTTACCGTACTCACTACCTAACTGCATTAGAGATTGATAATCATCAAACAGTTGTTTAGCTTCTTGTTGAACTACCTCAGAGTCGAAAAATCCCATATCTGCCTAAAATTATGGTTAGTTTACTTAACAAATTTAAATTTTTTTATTCTGATTTTTATTGTAAGTCAAGGTCAAAGTCTGCGTAAAATACGGTTTTCCGAATTACAGTTGTGACTCTCTCTCTCAAGAGTAGACAATTAAGCTTATGAGACAGCATAATTTTAGAGTTAAATTTAAAAAAAAGATTTGGCGATCGCTAAAACAAGTCTTACTAATTGGTTGCTTAATACTAACGCTCGATTTACTGTTTAATCTGATCTGGAAACTTCCTCACAATAGCAATAAACCTGTAGATGCCTTCTTTGTTTTAGGGGGGAGTATCAACCGAGAAATTTATGTGGCTCAACTAGCTAAACAACATCCTGAGATACCCATTTTAATTTCTCATGGCTCTGACGACCCTTGTATTTTGTTAATTTTTCAACGGGAACAAGCTCCCTTAAATCTTGTTTGGCTAGAAAAATGTGCAGAATCTACTTTCGGTAATTTTTTCTTTAGTCTACCCCTACTAACTAAATGGAATGTTCATAAAGTTAAGTTAATTACTTCTGCTACCCATCTTCCCAGAGCTAAATGGTTAGCTAACATCTTATTAGGTTCTCATGGCATATCTATCGAGTTAGATATTGCACCAGAAAAAGGAGTACCAGGTAATTACGAGTCTCCTGCTAAAACATTAGTGGATTTAATGCGTAGCGTTTTTTGGGCTTTAGGAAGTCAAATAATTCAACCTCCTTGTTCTCAAGTAGACAAGTTATCAGCTACAGATATGCCAATGTGGTACGAGAAGGGTTTTACTTGTGAAAGACAAGCGGGACTAGATTACTAGGAATTGACATACTCACCCGCCCCAGAAGTGCGGGGATTCTGCAATACTGGCGGTAATAAGTAGATTGAGTAGATTGTTATTTCAATTATCTATTATTATTGATCAGTGTTAAATGCTCAATGTTAAATGTTCAATGCGTGTTTTTGTGACAGGTGGTAGCGGTTTTGTGGGGGCTAATCTAGTTCGCTTGCTACTAGATCAAGGCTATCAAGTAAGAGTTTTAGTCCGTCCTACTAGTTGTTTAGATAATCTCAAGTCTCTAGACGTAGAAATAGTCAAAGGAAACTTAAATGATGCAGATTTAGCTCAGAAAATTAGAGGATGTCAGGTATTATTTCACGTTGCTGCTCACTATTCTCTTTGGCAGAAAGATAAGGAAGCACTATATATTAATAATGTCTTAGGAACGCGCAATATTCTTGCAGCAGCTTCTCAAGCAGGAGTTGAACGTACTATCTATACTAGCTCTGTAGCTACGCTCGGTGCAGGGGAAAATGCTCAAGCCGTCGATGAAACTTATCAAAGTCCTGTCGAGAAATTAATTGGTTATTATAAAAAATCTAAATATTGGGCTGAACAAGAAGCTATTAAAGCAGTTAACTTGGGTCAAGATATTGTAATTGTCAATCCGAGTACTCCTATTGGTGCATGGGATCTTAAGCCTACCCCTACAGGAGATATAATCGTAAGATTTTTACAGAGAAAGATGCCTTTTTATCTCAATACAGGCTTAAACTTAATTGATGTTGAAGATGTAGCTTGGGGACATTTACTCGCTTTAGAAAAAGGCAAAACAGGCGATCGATATATCTTAGGAAATTGCAATTTAACTCTCAAAGCTATCTTGGAAAAACTAGCAGCAATTACTAATATCTCTGCACCAAGTCAAACTATTCCTTACCCAATTCCTTATACTGCTGCCTGGATTGATGAAAAAATTTTGACCCTTTTAGGGAAAAAGCCTTCTGTGCCTCTAGATGGAGTGCGCATGGCAAGACAAACAATGTATTATGATTCTACTAAAGCAAAAAAGGAATTAGGTTTACCCCAATCCCCCATTGAACCAGCTTTAGAAAGGGCGATCGACTGGTTTCAAACTAAAATCTTGTCTTAAGCTACTATATACACTTTCGACACACAATTTTTTACAAGACACAATCTTTCCTTGCTTTCCACAAGTACACAATTAATTTTGCCCAGGTACTTAACCAGGGCTTTGTCTTTGAAGGCAGAAGGTAGAAGAATAGAAACTCTCCCCAACAAAGAAACTTCTGCCTTCGTTTGGCATTTCTCGAAATTGTATTGAGAATAATTAGATTTAAGTAAGTGATTTATGTTAGAGGATAGTAACAACTAAATCCTATCAATTTCTTTTGTCTTAGCCTTTAAGCACTCCTATCATAGTTAAAACTTTGCCCCTCTTCAGAAGCAAATTATAATAATTAGTATTTTTTTAATAAAAGGCTAATTGAGAAGTAATATCAAAAGTAGTAAGATAAAGTACCAATAATTGATCGAGTGTTTTAATCTTAAATCCACAAGAAAAAGAAGGATTAGGAATTCGCAGTTCCCAATTCTTCTTGAGGTCAATAATTTAGAGAATGTAAAACTATGTTAGCAAAAAATAAAACTCAGACGCTGTATCGTCGATTATTATTACCTTTTGCTTGTTTGAGTGTAATAACTATTACTGGTGCTTATAGTAGTAATTCAACTACTAGTAGCGATCGCTCGACTCAAAATACCAATGCTCAAGCTAATGAAATTGAATTAGCAGTAGTTAGCAATTTTGCCGATCGGGTTGTAATTCCTACTTACAATTTATTGGTCAAACAAGCTGAGGACTTGAATCAAGCCGTAAATACTTTTGTTAGCGATCCTAACGATGCTAATTTAAAAGCAGCCCAACAAGCCTGGATAGAAACTCGTTTTCCTTGGAAAAAAAGTGAGGCTTTTGCTTTTGGCTCTCCTACTTCCTTAGGTGCAGACGATCGAGCTTCTTTAGTTAAGTTTCTCCGTTCTTTGTAAAGTTTCTCTCAATTTTTCTATTTTGCTTAAATCTTTAGGGTCTGTTCGCAAACAGTCTCTACAAAAAAATTGTGTGTGTGAGGATTAAAAAAATGACTCGAAATATATTCCGCTCGACTCCAGCAATCATTGCAGCGTCAGTTATGACCATGGTATCTCCTCCTCTAGCCCAAGCTAGTGAGATGCTCGATCGAATAGATAAATATAGTCAAGAAGGGCAAATAGATGCGCTCGATCAAGTTACCAATGTTAATCAGTTGCGAGACGTATCCCCTACAGACTGGGCTTATGAAGCCTTAAGAAGTTTAGTCGATCGCTATGGTTGTATTGTTGGTTATCCTAATCAAAGCTATCGAGGCACAAGGGCTTTATCTCGTTATGAATTTGCTGCGGGTTTAAATGCCTGTCTTAATCAGATTGAACGCTTAATTGCTTCTTCTGAAGCGATCGTCAGGGAAGATCTAGACACTCTCAATCGTCTTGTTCAAGAATTTGAGGCAGAATTAGCTACCCTTAGCGGAAGAGTAGATAACTTAGAAAGTCGGACTGCTTTCTTAGAAGATCATCAATTTTCCACTACCACCAAGCTAGCGGGAGAAGTAATTTTTGGCTTAGCGGGGGTAGTTGCTGGTTCTAAAAATGATGGTGAAGATGACATTGACCGAGTTACTGTATTTGGTAATCGTACTCGTTTGGAACTAGAAACCAGCTTTACAGGAGAAGATATTCTTTTTACTCGTCTTTCTACAGGTAATTTTCCTTCTTTTGCTGATGAAACTGGTACTTTTGAAGGAGATTTAGCCTTTGCCGAACCAGGAGATAACGATCTGGCGTTAGAAGTCCTTTTCTATAATTTTCCTCTGGGGGACAACACGCAAATTATTATTGGACCAACAGGAGTAGCAGCAGATGACATTGCTAATACTGTTAGTGTCCTAGATGGCGATGGAGGTAGTGGGGCAATTTCGGCATTTGGTACTCGCAGCCCTATTTACTTACCTCCTGGTGATGCAGGGTTAGGGATTATTCATAGTTTAGGAGATAAGATTGAAATCAATGCTGGTTATTTAGCCTCTCCTGCTAATGAACCCAGTGAAGGTAGTGGTTTATTTAACGGCCCTTATAGTGCTTTAGGACAAATAACCTTTACACCAACAGATAGTATCACTCTTGCTGCTACTTATGTTCATAGTTACAATCAGAGTGATACGGAAACTGGTAGTAGCTTAGCGAACTTACAATCATTTACCGAAGAGGAATTTGGGGAAGCTGTCCCTACAGTAAGTAATTCTTATGGATTGCAAGCATCTTGGGCAATTAGTGACAAGATTGTCATTGGTGGTTGGGGTACTTTTAGTAAAGTTACTGCCCTGTCTACTCTCGAAGGACAAATCGATCGAGGTCGTCAGGATGTGATTAATTGGGCAGCCACCTTAGCTTTTCCCGATCTAGGTAAAGAAGGTAGTATAGCAGGAATAATTGTAGGTAGAGAACCCTACGTGAGTGATTCTAGTATTGATGAGTTAGGAGACGATGATGATTTCTCTTTACATGTAGAGGCTTTTTATCAATATAAAGTCACCGATAACATCAGTGTTACTCCTGGTTTAGTTTGGATTACTGCCCCCGATAGCAACAAGTCTAATGATGATTTGCTCATTGGCACTATTCGTACTACTTTCACTTTTTAAAATTCGATAAGCTTAGACGCATTTACATTGCACTTTAAAATTCTCAAACGCCTTATGGGGAAGGAACAGAATAGGTAACTTTAGTGCGTCTAAGCTTATTAATAGTTTTCGCTGCTTTTATCAGTCTATATACTATATATGGATTAGTTAAAGATCGGCAATAACATGGAAATAGCAACATTTGGAGCAGGATGTTTTTGGCAAGTAGAAGCTGCTTTTCGTCAACTTGAGGGAGTTGAATCGACCTCTGTAGGTTATATGGGGGGACATTTTGCTAATCCGAGTTACTTAGATGTACTTGCGAGAATTACTGGTCATGCAGAAGTAGCTCAGTTACAATATAATCCCCAAAAAGTAAGTTATTTAGAGTTATTAGAGCTTTTTTGGTCAATTCACGATCCTACTCAATTGAATCGTCAAGGAGCAGATAAAGGAGAACAATATCGCTCAGTAATTTTTTATCATAGTTCTCAACAAGAAATAGCAGCTAGAGCTTCCAAACGAAAGCTACAACAATCGGGTCAATTTGACCGAGAAATTGTGACTCAAATCAAAGCTGCTTCAGAGTATTATTTAGCACAAGAATCGGATCAGCAATATTTAGAGAAAAAGAGACGCTCTCTTCATTCAGGGGAAGGAGTAATCAAGAGTAGCGAGCTACGATAGAAATGTTTCAAGACTCGGAAAAACTCTAATGGCAATTATTGTCCAAGATAGAAGAACAGGCAACGAATATATTTTGTTGAGTATAAACGAGGGAGGAGAGCAAACTTCTCTTTCTTCGCGTTTTTTCAATGATTTATTCCCTAGAGAACCAACAAAAAATGGTTCTTTAGTAACAATATGCGATGCTAGAGGCAATATTTTCTCTAGTTATCTGGATAATTTGATTGTTGTAGAGATTGATGGTAAAAAACCTGGGGAGATATTACCAGAACCTATAAACCCATCTCTTAATGATGAATTTGAAGATGATAGTAATGAGGATTGGCAACTAGGAAACACAGAAAAAGTAACCTCATCAGAAAATACCTCTACCCAAAATCCAGCCATCGAGCAAACGGATGAATTCAATGATGATGAAGATTGGATCTAGTATTTCTCCTAACAGAAAATAAATTCTCTCAATGCTATGAATTCGTGAGAATCAATGTTTTCTTTGATAGCACAATCAGTATTAATTAATAGTTAAAAAAAATTAACAACCCTGCGATCGTTAATCCTCTAGTCATTTTCTGGCTAACAATTAACGAATTATAAATCTGTCCAGAATATGAATTGAGATAAATTGGCAGTTTAAGCGTAGAATAATCGTGAAGGCATTAGCCTCCACTGATGCCTACATAAGTTCACGACTTTATTTATATTCCAAAATTTCACAGTTTCACTAAACTTGGGAGGTATTGTTTATTAACTTTACCTCTTTTTTATTTAAATTTACCTAAGCATATACTTAAATCAACGGCATGTCTTCAGTAAATTCACGCTCTTAGTGAAGTGTATAAACGATACTAAAATATTTCACTTTACACTAAGTAATGTAGATCGATTAACTTATTAAAACTTCATCTAATTAGCACTGAGTTAATTTAGCTATGGTTATTTGTTCGTAGTATTCAAAAGGTTGATGAATCCAAGGATTATCCTCAAGATAATCCACATAATAATTAGGAATAGTCTGAGAGCAACTTTTGTACCAAATTACTGCTGTGCGTATCTCCCTTATTTCTTGACCATAATGATGCTGAAGCCACTTAACTGCTTCAACTAAACTAATTCCTGAGTCTACTAAGTCATCTACTAATAAGACTTTGTTGCCTAAATTAGTTTGAGTCATGGCTAAGTGCTGAGAAAAAGTTATTTTTCCCCTTTGACGATTATCTTCACCACCATAAGAAGAAGAGAACAAGATGGCTAAGGGTTGACGATAAAGACGACAAAAAATATCTCCTACTCGTAGTCCTCCCTTAGCAAGACAGACTATCTGATTAAATTGCCAACCAGATTGATAAACTTTAACCGCTAAAGTTTCAATTTTTTGATGATACTCCGACCAAGAAACATACAAATCTGACATAAAATTTAAATTTTTGCAATTACTTAAGAGAATGTTACAACTAGGACTAGTTTAATTGCAGGTTTTCGGTAGGAAGTTTTAGGCTGGTATATTCTGAATATCTCAGTATTTTTATCTTGCCTACCTCTCTATTAACTATTTGGACATATGAGTAATGATTTTTCCGTCGATCGATCTGCTGTAAATGACCCTGAAGTAGAGAAACTGAACTTATCCACCAAAATAGCTTATGGTGCTGGGGATATGGGTCCAGCTATTACAGCTAATATCTTAGTATTTTTTTTGCTATATTTCTTTACTAATGTGGCTGGTTTGCCGCCAGGTTTGGCAGGAAGTATTTTAGCTATTAGTAAAATTAGTGATGCGATTAACGATCCTATTACAGGAATTTTGAGCGATCGCACTTCTCATCGTTGGGGTCGTCGTATTCCTTGGATGTTATTTGGGGCAATTCCTTTTGGTTTCTTTTTCTTTTTGCAGTGGATTGTTCCTCACTTCAGCGATGATAAAGTAACTAATGATTGGGGATTATTTATTTATTACATTGCGATCGCTATTCTGTTTAATCTGGCTTATACGGCAGTGAATCTACCCTACACTGCACTCACTCCTGAATTAACCCAAGATTATAACGAACGAACTAATTTAAGTAGTTTTCGTTTTGCTTTCTCTATTGGCGGAAGTATCCTTTCTCTAATTCTGGCAACGTTTATTTTTGCTGTCTATCCTGACGAGCCTATTCAACAGTATTTAATTCTTGGTTTAGTTAGCACTTTAGTCTCTGTAATTGCTTTATTTTGGTGTACTCTACGTATCCAAGAAAGAGGTGCAGAACCAATTCTGAATACAAACCAGAAAAAAAGGCTAGGTTTTTTGCTGCTGGGAATAAGTATTTTAGCTGTTGGGTATGGAATAGTGACAGCAATTATAGGAGGCGTTAATATTGACCTAAGTATTATTCTGGCTGTTTTGTTGGGACTAGAAATAGCTGTATTTAGTATTACTTTAATCTGGTCAGAAACCGAGACTCATTTGCGCGATCGCTCTTTTATTGCCAATCGTACTGCTGATGATACTCCTAATCTTTCCTTCTCACAACAATTACAAATTGCTTTTACTAATAAACCTTTTCTCTACATTATTGGTATCTATCTTTGTTCTTGGTTAGCAGTTCAGTTAACCGCTTCGATTTTAATTTATTTTGTGGTCAGTTGGATGGGAATGGCAGAAAGTGCTTTTCCCCTAGTTGCGATCGCTGTTCAAGGAACGGCACTATTGATGTTATTTATTTGGAAGGGTATCAGTGCCAAAGTAGGCAAAAAAGCAGTCTACTTTATGGGCTCGATTATTTGGATTATTGCTCAAATAGGGTTATTCTTTATTCAACCAGAGCAAACTACCTTACTCTATGTATTAGCGATTATGGCTGGTTGTGGCGTTTCTGTAGCTTATCTTATTCCTTGGTCAATGATTCCCGATGTAATTGAATTAGATGAACTCAATACTGGTCAACGTCGAGAAGGTATTTTCTATAGTTTTATGGTCTTACTACAAAAGTTTGGTTTAGCCTTGGCATTATTTTTAGTCGGTCAAGGGTTAGAATTAGCAGGATTTATTGAAAGACCACCAGGAGGAGACATTCCTATCCAACCAGATAGTGCCTTGTTAGCCATTCGGATTGCTATTGCACCTTTACCCACAGTTGTGTTAATTTGTGGTTTGATTTTTGCTTATTTTTATCCTCTTACTCGTGAAGTTCACGCTGAAATTCGTTTGAAATTGCAAGAAAGAAAGAAGAATGGTTAGATTGGGAGTTATTAGCTCTTAGCTTTTAACTACTATTGTTAAATCTGGTAAGTTATTGTTTAAGGGCGATCGCGAAGTGCCAGGCTTCGCCCGATCGCACCATACTAAAATTTTGGGTATGAATACAGAAATTCCTCTCGGCTCGGTTATTCAAGGCTCTTTGACTAAAGGATTAGAAGTAAGGTTACATCCTGATATCTCTGTTGAAGATATGCGAGTAGGAAAGTTTCTGGTCATACAAGGTAGAAGATCGCGTTTTTTCTGTCTACTTACAGATGTTTCTCTGGGTGCTGCTAGTGAGAGAATTTTAGCTAACCCTCCAGCGATCGAAGATACTTTTTTGCGGGATGTTTTGGCAGGAAGCGGTACTTATGGCACGATCGAACTTGCACCGATGTTAATGTTTACGCCGACAGAGACGAACAAAGATAAAGCTAGCTTACCTATAAAGGGTAAAAAGAGCAAAATGGCTTCTTTTGAGACGCAAACTAGTATAGATGCGGAATTATTACCTGTTAAGACTATTCCTGCCCATTTTAGTCAAGTTTATGAAGCTAGTGAGCAAGATTTTCGTAATGTGTTTGGTTGGGAAGACGATCCTCATCGTCGTAATTTTTCAATTGGCGAACCTTTGGATATGACAGTACCTGTTTGCCTAGATCTCGATCGCTTTGTGGAAAGAAGTAATGGTATCTTTGGTAAATCGGGTACAGGAAAATCTTTTCTGACTCGTCTGTTACTTTCTGGGGTAATTCGCAAGGGTGCAGCAGTAAATTTGATGTTTGATATGCACTCGGAATACGGTTGGGAAGCGATGAAAGAAGGGAAGCAGGTTAGTACAGTCAAAGGCTTACGGCAATTATTCCCAGGACAGGTAGAAATCTATACCCTCGATCCTGAATCTACCAAACGTCGGGGAGTAAGAGATGCTCAAGAACTTTATCTGAGCTACGAGCAAATTGAGATTGAAGACTTAAGACTAGTAGCTAGGGAATTAGGTCTTTCTGATGCTGCGATCGATAATGCAGTTATCCTTAGTAATGAATATGGGAAGTCTTGGATTGTCCGACTCCTGAATATGACCAACGAGGATATTAAGCTCTTCTGCGAAGAGAAACAAGGACATCCAGGTTCATTAATGGCATTGCAACGCAAACTAATGCGTTTTGATACTCTTAAATATATTAGATCTGCTTGCCCTCATAATTATATCGATCGCTTGATTGAATCTCTGGATGCAGGCAAGAATATTATTATCGAATTTGGTTCCCAATCCAATATGCTTTCCTATATGTTGGCAACTAATATGATTACCCGACGTATCCATGCCTGTTATGTGAAGAAAGCAGACAAGTTTTTACAATCGAAAAATCCCCTCGATCGACCAAGGCAATTAGTAATTACCATAGAAGAAGCCCATCGGTTTCTTGATTCGGCGATCGTTCATCAAACTATCTTTGGTACGATCGCTAGGGAGATGCGCAAATATTTTGTTACCCTACTAGTAGTAGATCAGCGTCCGTCGGGTATCGATAATGAAGTGATGTCCCAAATTGGTACACGGATTACTTGTTTACTTAACGATGAAAAAGATATCGACGCTATTTTTACTGGTGTATCTGGGGCAAATGGCTTGCGATCGGTTTTAGCTAAGTTAGACTCTAAGCAACAGGCATTAGTTTTAGGTCATGCTGTACCGATGCCCGTGGTTGTGCGTACCCGTGCTTATGACCAAAAATTCTACGCTGAAATTGGCGACCCCGCCTGGTCAGAAATTCCCGATGAAGAATTATTTGTTACCGCCGAAGCTGCCAAAGCAGATTTAGGATTTTAATTTTTTGGTTTCTTCAGTAGAGAATATCCTCACTGAAAATTAACTAAGCTTGTACTCACCTAAGTTGCCTACTCTCTGTTGCCTATTCCCTCTTGCCTATTGCCTTGACCAGAATTAAAGAATGCAGTTTAAATGCCTCTAAGCTTACATCGAGCCTTGTCTGTCACCAGTCCGCAAGTGGCTGGACTTTCAGCGGAGTAATTTCTGCATCGCCCCAGTCTAGCTCGACAACGAATCTTGCTTTTGTCGAAGGGGAGAGTTGAACCCTAAACCCAATCATACGAGTGCCCTTGTTTGGAGCATCATATTCCTGCGGGGGCTTTGCCGTCTCGAAAAGTTCAAGCTTGGCATCGGCGGGACTCAGATGACACTATTTTTATTAGTTAATATCTAACACGAGGATCGAGAACACCATAGAGAATATCGGCAATTAAATTAAAAATAACAATCAAAATACCGTAAATAAAAGTGATTGCCATTACTACAGGAGTATCACTACGATAAATTGATTCGATTAATAAAGCTCCAATTCCAGGTATTCTAAATACTTGTTCTGTTACTAATGCGCCAGTAAAAATAGCAGGAATATCTAAAGCAATTAACGTAACAACGGGAATCATCGCATTGCGTAAAACATGATTTTTAATAACATCAAAATTAGTCAATCCTTTAGCTAAAGCCGTACGTACATATTCATGATTTAATTCATCTAAGACTGCAGAACGAACAAATCGCATTACCACTGCTGACTGATATAGTGCTAAAACACAAACAGGCATAACTGATTGTTTTAATTGTTCTAAAAAACTAGACCAATCCTTTACTTGCAATGTACTATTATAAATAAAAGGTAGCCAATTTAACTGAACACTAAAAACAATAATGAATAGCAAACCTGTAAAAAAAGTTGGCAGAGAAAAACCTAAAAAAGTAAAAGTTGTAATAATTTGATCCAATTTAGAATAGCGTTTAACCGCAGAAAGAATCCCCAACGGTAAAGCAATGCAAATACTAAAAATATAAGCTGAGCCTACGATCCACAGAGTTGTAGGCAAACGTTGTAATAATAGCTGAAATACAGGACTTCTACTAGTAAAAGAATAGCCCATATCTCCCCGAATAAAAGACCAAAACCATTTAACATATCGAATATGCACTGGTCGATCTAAACCAAAAGATTTACGAATATTTTCTCTGACTTCTGCAGTAATTGCAGGATTAGAGGCAAATTCTCCTAGAGGATCTCCTGGGGCTAATGCCAAAATAGTGAAGATAACAATACTAATGGCCATCAAAGTTGGTATGGATATTAGTAAGCGTTTGAATAAGTATTGATTCATTAGGGGCTATTTCTGCATATTTACTCTGAGAACAGGGCATTTCTTAACAAGAACAATGCAATTAAATTGCTGTCAATTGTTGTACTACTTTTGCTAATTCAGCTTCTAGAAAGCTATCTTCTTTTCCTTGATTGGCTTGAACAATTGAATTGTAATACCATAATGTTCCTTGTTTTCCACCTTTAAATCGATGCCAAACATCATCACCATATCGATGCCAATCAGCCAGAATAGAGCGTGCATTATGTAGCTTATCAGCTAACATTACTCGGCGTATTTCGAGGGTAGCGTGGCGTAATTTATTAATGGAGGCAAGCTTACGATCGCGCCAAGGTGGTTTAGGAACAAGATCAGATTCGGTGCAGCCTTCGACGATAGTTGCTACATTCTTACCAAACTTGGCGAGAATTTCTTGACGGGTTTTATCTCCTCCTCGATCTTCGATCGCATCATGAAGTAAAGCAGCGATCGCTTGTTCTTCATCTCCCCCATCTTCTAATACTAATGCTGTAACACTCATTAAATGAGATATATAGGGAACGCTACTACCTTTTCTGACTTGATAAGCATGGAGTTGAGTAGCATATATTAAAGCTTCTTCAAAGCGATCGCTTAGTAATGGTTTATCGATCTGATTCATACAATTTCCAGTTTTTTTCCATATTGACTTTCATTTTTTTAATTATGGTTTCGAGCTTGAAGTTTGGAAGTCTGCAAACCAAAGCTTGATCAAAGACATTTCCAGTAGAAGAACGCTATTCTTTAACCGCTCGAATATCCAATTAAGTTTAAGTTGACATTTATAGTGATAGAGCTTTTCCTTCATCAACTCTTTATTGATTCTGAGCATATATTCAAAGAACCTTTAAATCTTTTTCACCATTATTTTCTAATCTAGAAGAAATAAGAATAAGGGTATTAGCTATGAAGGTGCGATGGAAAAAGTTTTTGCTCAGGACAAGTGTTTGGTTAATAGCTGAAATTTCTCTCAGTTGTTTAGGAATGGATGATATAGCTGATTACAGCGAATTTATTTTTGAAAGAAATTTGCTCTCCCTGTCTAATTAATAAATTGACCAAATTATTTTTAGTCAGAGATTTATTTAGTAAATTGTTAATTGATATGAGCGTGAATAGCTCGACAACAATCTTCCACAGAAGCCCTTTTTTCCATCGCTGCAACTAGGGCATTATAAGCTGGTTGATGTTTTTCTAGTAAACTACTTGCTTGTAGTTGCGCCCAACGTTCTTTTTGCTGATAAACTGTTTCTGGCAATCCCGCCATACTCAATACTTTTCTAACTTGACTACGATCTTCTCCTCCTCCCTCGGCATTACCATATACTAGATTTTCTGCTGCAATTCCTGCCATCCAAACTGTACAAAATCGCTCTAAAGTTAAACGCATTTCGCCTAAGTTAAGAGGTTTTTCTTCTAATGCCTTAGTCTCAAACTCCACTCCGCCTAATCCCTGTTTTCCTTGCTTAAAAGCTTCCCAAGCAGTCAAAGTATAACCAGTAACAGGAATACCCAGAAAATAGGCAGTTAAAAAATGCCCTGCTTCATGATGAATAATTCTTTTCCGTTGTTGTGGTGAAGCGAAAATATCTAACAGAAGAGTCACACCTTTCCCTTCCCAACTAAGAGTATCCACGGTAGCTAAACCCATAATGCCAAAAGTGGCTGCTGCGGGGACAAACGGAGAAATATGAAATAAAGGACTTAATAAAGAAGAAAAAGTCATTATAAAAACTCCGATCGCGATTAAATTTAAAGCAGTCTGCTGCATATTATTTTGATTTTCTTAATATCTCTTAATAAAAATAGTAGCGAACATTCGTTAATTAGCCAAAAGAGAAGCTATTGTTACAGTCGCTTCGCTCCTGAAGGCAGAATTTAAAAGGCAGATGGCAGAAAGGTTTGAGCCAAATGAAGAGCAATACCTGTCTCATAATCAAGTTCTACCTTTGTATAATTGACATTGATTTGCTAAATAAAAGATTGCAACTGAATCTATGCCCAACGCTGAAATTATTGGATTAGGAAGATCGGGAATTGCTGCTGCCAGACTACTCAAACAAGATGGCTGGAATGTAACTCTAAGTGATGCTGCCACAGCAGAAAGTATCGCCCAGCGTTCTAATAGTAGTGAATTAGAAGCATCGATCGACAAGTTAGGAGCAGAAGGAATTAAGGTTAAATTAGGTCACAGCTTAAATATCACTTCAGCAAAATCACCAGATTTAATTGTAGTTAGTCCTGGTGTGCCATGGGACATTCCTATTTTAGTAGAAGCAAGACAACAAAACATTGACACTATTGGTGAGATTGAATTAGCTTGGCGTTATCTCAAATCTATTCCTTGGATTGGTATTACTGGGACTAATGGTAAAACAACCACAACAGCTTTAATCGCTGCAATTTTTAAGATGGCTGGTGTTAATGCTCCTGCTTGTGGCAATATTGGTTATGCAGCTTGTGAATTGGGACTAGATCAGGACAAGTCTTTAGCTTGGATCATAGCGGAATTAAGTAGCTATCAAATTGAGTCTTCTATTGAACTTCAACCCAAGATTGGTATATGGACTACTTTTACTGCCGATCATCTCAGTCGCCACAAAACCTTAGACCATTATTCCGCGATTAAAGCTTCCTTGATCGATCGCAGCCAACACAAGATCTTAAATGGAGACGATCCTTATCTGCGTCAAATGGAAGTAGAACAATGGCAAAATGTCTACTGGACTAGTGTGAGGGGAAAAGATCGATTAGTTTGCCCTCCAGATAAAGGAGTTTATCTAGAAGATGCTTGGATAGTTGCTATGGGAGAGTTGATTTGTCCCCTATCTCTGTTTAAAATGCCAGGAGCGCACAATCAGCAAAACCTATTGATGGCAGTAGCAGCAGCTAAATTAGCAGGAATAGAAAAAGGTGCGGTCGCTCAAGCTATTGCTGCTTTCCCTGGAGTACCCCACCGTTTAGAGTATATCCGCACCTACCAAGGAATTGATTTTATTAATGATAGTAAAGCTACTAACTATGATGCAGCAGAAGTTGGTTTAGCTTCTGTTAATGCTCCTGTTATTTTAATTGCTGGTGGTGAAGCTAAAGAGGGAGATGATACTCAATGGATTGAACAAATCAAAACTAAAGCAGCTACAGTCTTGTTAATTGGAGAAGCTGCGGATATCTTTGCTCAAAGATTGTCTCAATGTAATTACAACTCTTATGAAATTGTGGAAACTATGGACAACGCTGTAACTCGATCGCTCGAAGTAGCCAAAAAATATCAGGCTAAAGTAGTCTTGTTATCTCCTGCCTGTGCTAGTTTCGATCGATATCAAAGCTTTGAACATCGTGGAAATCATTTTCGCCAACTTTGTCAACAGCTTTAAAC
>JBFRWE010000228.1:0-5262 GCA_051439345.1 Xenococcaceae cyanobacterium | reverse complement strand
TCTTGTTCTTGAGGACTAAGGCAACTTAAAATATTTTCTACCTCTTCACGCATTGATTCTTGTGCAATCCAATCTTCTGGTGTTGGTAGATTGGATTCAATACTTTCGCCTAATAAGCGAGAAGTTTCCTCTCGATCGATAGGAACTTCCATAGAAAAAGGTACTTGAACTACTTTAAGCAAAAATCTTAGTTGTTCGATACTCATGTTAAGATACTCTGCTATTTCCCTTTCTTGAGGATGACGTTGCAGTTTCTCAGATAAGAGCTTGAAGGCTTTCTTAATTAACGACAGCTTATCGTAAATATGAATGGGAAGGCGAATGGTACGAGATTTATCGGTGATAGCTCGCGTTATCGACTGCCGAATCCACCAGTAAGCATAAGTAGAAAACTTACAGCCCTTCTCTGGCTCAAACTTTTCCACTGCTCGAATTAGACCTAAATTACCTTCCTGAATTAGATCTTGTAATGAAAGCCCACGCTTGAGATATTTTTTAGCTATAAAAACTACCAGGCGTAAATTTGCCTGAATCATCTTGTTTTTGGCTTGACGACAGAGGTGTAAACGACGACGTAATTCAGGCAGCGTCATATTGACTGCTTGCGCCCATTCTTCATCTCTTGGTTCTCGCCCTAATTTCTCCGCTAACTGTTGGCGTATTTGTTCTAATTCTAGTAAATCAGCAATTTGGCGACTTAGCTTAACCTCTTCTTCTCCACTCAACAAGGGAATCCGACCAATAGTTTGTAAATAAGTGCGAACTGAATCTTGAGAGTATTTATCGTTCTGAGTTTGCGAACAAATAGATTTAATTTTAGCTAATCGTTTTTTATCTTGAGTAGTTTGCTTTTTGGTGATTTGGTACAAGTCATTTTGGTCGAGAGTAAAATCTCGATTATTGGTGGAGTGGTCGGGATTTTTAATTACACTATTGCTCGGTATCATGATGTTATTATTTGCAATCGAGAGTAGTTAAGTTGAGTTTCGGCGATCGCCAAAAAGCTTTAGGTCACGATTGGTAGATTTCTTAATTTGTTCGTTCTCTGAATCAGAGTTAAACAACTTTTTTGTTGTTTAAGTAATTAGAAACTAGTTTAACAACATTTTTATTGTTTAAGTCAAGCAGTAATTATTGACTCTTTCTCGATATGTTGATGTTTGGTTTGTCACATATTTAAGCCTGAATAAGTCCCATAAAGCCGATAAATGGCTTTTAGTTGCTGTGGTAAAGAATAGGTTGCTAAATAATCTCTATTTCAAGTCTTGGCAAACTAAAAATCGAATTAGCTTTTTACAGACTTTAAATAATTTTGGTGGGAATAAGGCAATTAAGAAGTATTATGGCGATCGCTCTAGTAACCATGGTTACTCGATTTAGTAGAGCATAAATAAGCAGGAAACCATAAGCAAAACTAGAAGTAATTTTTGAGAATATCTTCCCATGATGTACGAATCTAGTACCGTCTATATCGTAGATCCGTAATGTATTCATTTTGATCGGCTTTACCAATACATTACCAATCTGGTTAAGGTAGGTAACAAAAAACCGAGAAAAACTTAGAATGATATCTAACTGCACTCGCAGTTAAAGCCCACAACTACTACGCGAATATTATCAATCCAAAATTTGCAGTTAAATGACTATAGAGCGTAAACGTTTAATTATTGAAATGGGGATGGGAGTAGACCAACACGGTCAAGAGCCTACTGTAGCAGCAGCCAGAGCAGTACGTAATGCTATTGCTCACAATGCCTTACCTGGGGTTTGGGAAGTGGCTGGTTTAAACCATCCCCAGCAAATGATTGTCGAAGTCAAAGTAGCAGTGCCTTATCCAGAGCAAGTTAGAGAAGAAGAGGTCTTAGCTGTCTTACCTTTCGGACAGAAAACCCTCACTGTAGAGAATGGCGGTATGGTGGTTGAGGGTCGAGCGATCGCCGAACTGGATGATAACAATGATGAAATGCTAGTTGCAGTTGCTGCTGTAACTGTTTTGGTTGAACCAAATTAATCAAGTATATAGCCACTTCAGGTATCTCTTGGTTCTCTAGGAGTCAACAGGATTCTAACCTGAAAAGATCTTAAATTGTTTTGACTCTAGCTATTCTGCCTCGCGATCGCCTAAAAGCCAAAGATCTTAAAATTCAACTTGACATTCAAGACAATCGCTTTGCTCTTTTCCCTAACCTCACCAATCAAGTTGAATCGTTAAACAAGAAGTATTGAGAGCCAGGAGACGATGTGAAAAAAAATATTATTGGCATAATAATGATTGTCTCAATGTTTAGCGCAGCATCTGCTAGCTCTTTACATGAACGACTAGAATGGGAAAAATACTTTAGCGATCGCCATACAGTAGGCACGATCTATATAGTTGATGAGCGACCAGAAGGGGGCAAATTTGTTTATAATCGCGATCGCGCTATTCGTAGATTTACTCCTGCTTCTACATTTAAGATTCCCCATGCTCTTTTTGTACTAGATGCAGGCATTGTAGAAGATGAGTTCCAGGTTTTTCCTTGGGACGGCATAGAAAGATCTGTTGGCGTAGATAGATATGATGCTGTCTGGAATTCTAGTCAAACGCTCCCCTCGTCCATGCGTTACTCCGTTGTCTGGCTTTACCAACAATTTGCCAGAGAACTAGGTTCTGAAAAAGAAATAGATTATATGTCTCGTTTAAATTATGGCAATGCCCGTGTAGGAGAAGCTATCGAGCAATTTTGGCTGGACGGTTCTCTAGAAATATCAGCAATAGAGCAAGTGACTTTCCTGCAAAAACTATATCGGAATCAGCTTCCGTTCGCCATCGAACACCAAAGATTGGTAAAAGATATTATGATTACCCAGGCTGGTTCAGATTACAAGATTCGCTCAAAAACAGGCTGGGGAACGCCAGAAAATAGTGATGGTGTAGGATGGTATGTCGGCTGGGTTGAACGGGATGATGGGGCTATATTTTTTGCTGCCAATATTAATATGCCAAATCGCCAAGCAGATCTTCCCAAACGAACATCAATTGTCAAGGAGATTTTACAAAGTATTGATGCTTTGGATTAAGTTTCAATTGCTTGAAGGAGTTTAGATAGAGACAATGTGCCAATCATCATAAGCTTGGAATCACCTAAGTTGCCTACTCTCTGTTGCCTATTCCCTCTTGCCTATTGCCTTGACCAGAATTGAAGAATGCAGTTTAAATACGTCTAAGCTTAACAGTTGTTATTCAATCCTAAATTTTTTGTCTATTTTATTAGCGATCGAGCCTAGCCTGACCCTCTGTAGAAACTCCGTTTAACTTTTTATGTTAGTTGATCTCAGATATTAAATCATCAATACGTTTTTGAAACATAGCAATCGAAAGCTCATCTAGGTCGTAACTACATTGGAAAGAAGGCTCTCTATCGTAATTTCTTAAGTTAAGTACTCTTAAGTTTATTTTGGCAATTCTAGGATCTGAAAATACTCTTATTTCTAGTTTTAACTCGTTTCCTTTATAAAAATAGCAAGGTACTTCTGAAAGGTGTATGTTGGTTTTACGTAATTTGCGGTCTAAAAAATCAACTACTAAAGAAAAGTTACGCTCAATAGCTTGCACTTTTTGCTTGTTTAATGTTGTCATAAGTTTAAATTGAGCAATCACCAAAAATACACATAAATAATATCATGCAGTTTGAAGAATTATGGTCTGACAGAACAATTTTCGTAATTGAACATAAGTATCGCAAACTTCAAAAGTTTCTTAATAAAAAGTAACTTTAAATTGGTAAGGATTGGCAGGAAAGAAGTACAAGCTATATTATAATTTTGCCATGAGCTTGTGTTAAAGTCGAACTCACTCCTGACGATTTCACAAAGGGAAGAATTAGCTATTGTCTCGGCAAGAAAAAATAATCAAAACAAATGCGGGTTTAGCCCCGATCACTTTGATGTATTTCTTGGTCAAAAAGAACTAGTGGCTTAGGGGACTTTTTACTATTAAGTGAACCTTTATCTACTAAAATTTCGGTTCGATTACTTTAACCTTAGCCAATCAAGTCTATCATTCAAAAGATATACAGTTAGAGCATTATTCTTTTGGACCATGGTTACAGTAAAATAATGATTTGCCTTTTACTGAAAAACTGAATGAGCGAATACCAGTCTCGGCGTCTTGAACGAGTCGCTCTTGGGGGTTTCCCCCAAGAGCGCGCTCGTCCGCTACCAAATCAAAGATGGCAAATTGCACAACCACAGCCAGAAAAAGTATCAGAATTAACAGTAAGTACGGGTTTCGATCGCTTAGTTGCTCAAGTAATTCTCAATCGGGGTATTGATACGATAGATTTAGCTCAGGTTTATATCGAACCAGAAACACAGACTTTACCTTCTCCCATAGAAGAATTCCCCGATCTAGCTATCAGTGTAGAGTTGTTGGTAGACGCGATCGCCTCTGAAGAAAAGATTGCTATCTGTGGGGATTATGATGCCGATGGGATGACTAGTACCTCTTTACTATTACGGGCATTAAAACATTTAGGCGCAGATGTAGATTATGCTATTCCCAGTCGGATGAAAGATGGTTATGGCATTAATAATCGTATTGTGGAAGAATTTGCTGATACAGGAGTAGGTTTAATTCTTACCGTTGATAATGGAATTTCTGCTTACGAACCGATTTTACTAGCTGTAGAGTTAGGACTGAGTGTAATTATTACCGATCATCACGATTTACCGCCTCAATTACCTCCTGCTGATGCTATTCTCAATCCCAAATTATTACCAGTAACTTCTCCCTATCGAGGATTAGCAGGAGTAGGAGTCGCTTATATTTTAGCGATCGCCACAGCACAAAGTTTAGGTAAACTGAAAGGATTAACTACTCAATTATTAGAATTATTTACTTTAGGCACAATTGCCGACTTAGCCCCCTTAGTGGGAGTAAACCGTCGTTGGTTAAAAAGGGGTTTACGTCAATTACCTAACTCTCAACTCGAAGGAATACAAGCATTGATGCAAGTAGCAGGAGTGAGGGAAGAACAAAAACAACTACAACCCGATGATATTGGGTTTAAATTAGGTCCTAGAATTAATGCTATAGGACGTATCGGCGATCCGCAAACGGTAATTGAATTGTTGACTACCGATGAGCCAGGATTAGCGTTAGAAAGGGCAATGCAGTGCGAACAAATTAACCGTCGCCGTCAACAACTATGCCAAGAAATCGAACAAGAATCGATCGCCTTGGTAAAAAATACTCCTATACCGTGGCGACAAGCAAGAGTT
>JBFRWE010000227.1:0-37247 GCA_051439345.1 Xenococcaceae cyanobacterium | reverse complement strand
AGGTGAAAAACAGGGGATTGTTGTCAACTATGCACTGGCTGACTAATTCTATGGATTTTCTCTATACTGCTCAGAAGCACTATGGTGACAATTTTATCGTCAAAATACCTGGATTTGATACCGCAGTTTTTTTGAGCCATCCCCAGGCAGTCAAGGAGGTCTTTAGTGCTAACCAAAGTTATTTTGACGCATCGGTAAATACCAATATTTTACAGCCCTTGATCGGGGTTAACTCCATACTGAGAATGGACGACCTCCCCCACCAACGTCAGCGAAAGCTGTTGATGCCTCCTTTTCACGGAGCACAAATGCTAACTTATGGTCAGCTAATTTGCGACGTCACCAAAAAAGTTATCAGCCAGTGGTATCCTGGTCAACCCTTTTCCCTTCGTCCATACAGCCAAAAAATTAGCTTAGGGGTGATGCTAAGTGTTCTTTTTGGTCTTCAGGAGGGAGAGCGATATGAGCAATTCATGGAACTTCTGACTTCCCTATTTGAGACCTTTAATTCACCTCTGGGTTCGAGTTTACTCTTTTTAAAGTTTTTACAGCGAGATTTAGGTCCCATGAGTCCTTGGGGGCGTTTTCTCCATAAGAAAAAACAAGTTAATCAACTCCTAAATGAGGAAATTCATAAACGGCGGACTCAAGCCTTGGGTGAAGATATCCTCAGCTTAATGATGTCTGCCCGCGATGAACAAGGTCAGCCAATGACTGACGCAGAATTGCGGGATGAATTAATGACTCTGATGTTTGGTGGAACCGAAACTAGTGCTAATACCATATCCTTTGCCTTAAATGGGATTCTCAACTCTAGGGAGGTTAGTCAAAAGTTACTCGACGAACTGAATACACTTCCCTCGGATGCCGATTCTAGCATTATTACGAAACTTCCTTATCTAAATGCAGTTGTCTGCGAAACCCTTCGCCTTCACCCAGTTGTTTTGTTTGTCTTTTCTCGGAGAGTGAAATTCCCCTTAGAAATTATGGGTTATCAATTAGAACCTGGCACAATCGTGACTCCCTGTAACTATCTGACTCAAATCCGTGAGGATATTTTTCCCGAACCCAAGCGTTTTAAGCCAGAGCGATTTTTAGAACATAAGTTTGCGCCCTATGAGTATTACCCTTTTGGTGGTGGCAATCGTCGCTGTATTGGTGCAGCATTTGCTCAGTTTGAAATCAAACTAGCATTGGCGACTATTTTATCTCAGGTACAACTGAGCCTTGCTGATAACCGTCCTGTTCGATCTATGCAACGGGGCATCACCATCAGCCCTTCCGAAATCAGGATGCTAGTAACAGGCTAGGGCTAATTTTTTAGGGGCTTTCACAAGTAGAGAGTTCCTATGTTATTCAATCTCGATCAACAAAACTACAGATGAGTAAAGCATACGACTTAAAACCTAGAGCGAACTTTTCCACAACTGCCAGTAATTTTATGACTGAACCAGAATCAGAAACGTCAAATTCTGCGGATTCAGTTATTCAATCTGCTGTAGACATTAAAATTGCCAAATTAGAGGGACGGCAACGGCATGTCTTTGCCAAAATTCAGATTCCCTATTCACGAGAACAAGTTTGGCAGGTGCTCACAGACTATGAAAATTTTGCCGAGTTCATGCCTGGTTTAAGACAAAGCAGACGATTAGATCGTCCGACTGGCGGCGTTCGTATAGAACAAGTTCGCAGCAAGAGTTTTATGGGAATGAATATTTCGTCCCGTTTAGTCTTTGATATAGAAGAACAGTTTCCTTACGAGATTCATTACCAGTTAATCGAAGGAGACATGAAAGCTTTCTCTGCTTACTGGCGGTTAGAACCTTGGAGTTTATCTGAATCAAAAGCTGGAATCGATCTCACTTATGATTTTTTGGTTTCACCAAAGCGTATCTTTCCTATAGCTTTAGTCGAACACATTTTGAGTCACGATATACCAACAATGATGCTAGGTATTAGTCAGCGAGTAGAAGATATTTTTGGTTCTCAATAACTAGACTTGTTGCCAAATAAAGCCAGAAAGTGGATAGAACTCTTTAGTATCAACAGGTTTGAGTTTTGTGACACAAAATGCTGACCAAAAGTTCAATGGTTTCAGCCTTTTAATTAAAACCATTAGTTAAATTAGGAATATTGATTGATGAATACTAACTTATCACCTTTACAAGACCAGACTATATCTCAAGATAGCGTTATCTTTGAAGATCTGACTCAAGAACTTGGGATTACCTATAGTCGCGCCGAGTCACCTTCACGAGAAGCTGCCTATGACGAGATCAGACAACAGGAAGTAATTACGCAGCAAGATTTCGTGAACACACCGCTCAACTCTCGGGGCTTACCTGGCGTAGCGATTTTGGATTACGATAGCGATGGCGATCTCGACATCTATGTTACTAACGGACCTGATGCACCTAATAGCCTTTATTCTAATCAATTAGAGGAAACAGGTCAGTTTACTTTTGTTGATGTAGCTGAAGAAGCAGGAGTTACAGCTACTGACCAAGACAGCAGTGGTGTTGTTTATGGCGATATTGATAACGATGGCGATCAAGACCTGCTCGTTCTGGGAACGGGCGAACCTAATAGACTGTTCGAGAACCAAGGAGACGGAACTTTTGTTGACATTACTGAAGAGAGTGGCATTGGTGGGGGTAACAAGTTCTCTGGCTCAGCTTCATTTGGAGATGTCAATGGAGATGGGTTTCTCGATGTTGTAATCGGCAATACTTTTACTGACTGGAACGATCGAGTCCCTGTTGGTGGCATCGTCCCCTTTGAGCGAACCGAACACAATCAACTGTTCCTTAATAATGGAGACAACACCTTTACCGATGTCAGTGAAACTTCTGGTATTCAAAACTTAGCTAGTGAAAATTTACCCCCTGGGGCAGCCACCATTACTCATGCGATCGCCATGGTGGACTATGATCTAGATGGAGATATCGATATCATCCATGCAGACGATCAAGGGGGCGTTCCTCAATCTGACTTGGGCGGAAGCGATCGCGGTGTGATCTACGTTCTCCAAAACGACGGAGAAGGAAACTTTATCGATGTGACTGTAGAAAGCAACCTGGATGTAGTTGGTGCATGGATGGGTCTCTCCTTTGGAGACTTTAATGCCGATGGAAACCTGGATATTTTTGCTTCCAATGGAGGTGATTATACCTCTGCTGCTATTGGTGGACAGCTTGAAGGTCAAGCAAGTTCTCGGTGGTTTTTGGGTCAAGATGACGGCACGTTCGAGGACCCTGGTGTAGGAGAATTGAATGCTACACCCTTTGGTTGGGGAACTTCAACACTTGATTACGAAAATGACGGTGACACGGATATTTTCTTTATCGGCGGTCATGACCTAGGAATGTTTGTAGATGCCTCTAATCCAGGTGCACTCCTGCAAAATGATGGTAACGCTAATTTTACTTATGAGCCTGGTGTCCTAGATGCTGATCACACCCGACGCAATGAAAAAGGCTCTGCTGTTGGCGACCTCAATGGTGATGGTTTTGTAGATATCGTTACTGTATCTAACTTCAATACCCCAGAATCTATAGAACTTGAGCAATATCCTAACCAGTTCAATTCATCATTTGATGCAACTGCACAATTTGTGCCTACTTTCACTTCCACTGCCCCTGGAGAATTTGTCTGGAATGAATTGGAATTGACCGACGGCACTCTCTCGGTGGAAATAAATAGTGCTGATAATGGAAATAATTTTGTAGAAGTAGACACCCTTGGGACAGTTGGTTTAACAGAAGATGGAGTTGCCAATCGTGATGGCATCGGAGCAGTAGTCTCATTTACTCCCGAAGATGGTTCAACAGTGATGCAACCAATTCTCGGTGGCTCAAGTTATTCCTCCCAAGATAGTTTAGCTGCTAACTTTGGTCTGGGCGAACAAGAAAGCGGTATGATTGAAGTACTTTGGCCTGGAGGAGTTCGCAACCGACTCTACGATGTCCCAGCAGGAGAAAAGGTGGTTTTCCCAGAGATTCCTGTTAGCTTTGATGGTGATTTTGCCAGTCAGCAAGAGTATGAGGATTTGGTAAGAGATGCTCTTGATGAATTAGTAGAGGCTGAAGCTATAACTTCCGAGCAGTCAGAGCTGTTTTTCTCCAGTGCAGTCAGAGCATTTGAGGAATTTCAAGGGGAAAACCAAGAGACTCAACTAGTTTTTGGAACCCTAGAGAATGATGAATTAGATGTAGTTGACTCTAACTTTGATGGGGATATTGTTTTTGGGGGTGCGGGAGATGATCTGATCGATGCTTCTGTTGGCAGTGGCAACAACCGAATCTATGGTCAAAGTGGTGACGACTTATTGTTGGCTGGAACCAGTGATACTCTCATTGCTGGAGATGGAAATGATACTTTGTTTATTGTCTCTGGTGGTGATAATGTCCTCTCTGGAGGTAATGGTGAAGATGCTTTCTGGATTATTACTGGTGAATTGCCTGAATCTTCTAATACTATTACTGACTTGGAAGTAGGCGTGGATATCCTCGGCGTTGCTGGAGTTGGTGCATCTTCTACTGCCGATCTTGACTTTAACCAAGTTGGGAATCATACCACCATCTCTTTTTCTGGTGTTGAGCTAGCAACAGTGTTAAATATTTCAATTAGTGAACTTGAAGAGGATGGAGTCTTTACTTTTGCCTAAAATATAGTTATATTACTGTAGTAACTATGTAGTCGAAAAGCCTCTGAGATAAGAGCTGGTTTTTCTCGATACTTCTTGTTTAAAGATTCAACATTATTGATGAGTTTATGGGGAAAGGACAAAGGGAAAAAGGAAGCAATTAGCAATTGGCAATTACATCTTTCTCGAGCGATCGAGGAGCTTATTCAAGAAGTATTGAGATTTATTTATAACTACCTGGAAATAGCGTGACCTTATTACCTATTTCAGACTTTGCTGATGTCCTAACGCAAATATCAACCATAGTTTTAACCAGAATAGACTGATGAAAACAAACACAGTTTTAGTGACCATTGAAAATTTATCTCCGCAAGACGGTACTTATCTTACTCCTACTTGGGTTGGCTTTCATGATGGAAGCTTCGATATCTACAATCCTGGAGAATCCCTTGCTCTTTTTCCAGGAACAGAAAGTCTGGTAGAAGATGGTAACGCTGAGCCTCTCTCTGCTCAATTCAACACTACTAATGCCGATTCCATTCAGGGAATTATTGCTAATGACAACGAACCAATTGCTCCAGGAGAAAGTGCTTCTCTAGTATTAGAACTAGATGGTAACGATCGATACTTCAGCTTCGCTTCTATGGTCATTCCCAGTAACGATGCGTTTATTGCTAATGAAGACCCACTTGCTTATCCTATTTTTGACGAGCAAGGTAACTTGATTAAAACTGAGTTTATTGTTCAAGGCTTCAATGTCTTGGACGGTGGAACGGAAGTGAATGATGAAATTCCTGCCAATACCGCCTTCTTGGGACAGGAAACCCCCAACACTGGCAATAACGAAAATGGAGTTGTTACTCAGCATCCTGGTTTTCAGCCAGCCGGTAACGGTGGCATTCTTGATGATTCTCAATTTACTAACGCTGACTTTACTGCTGATGATTATCAAGTTGCTCGCATTACCGTAGAACCTTTTATTCCTGAACTAAATGTAGACCCAGATACCCAACTAGTCACAGTAGATGACCCATCACCAAGTATTTCGGTCTTGTGGGACCAAGCTGTGCAGCAAGCAGTTATTAACACTGAAGTGGGACCCACAATCGCTTCCCGTGCTTATAGTATGGTGCATACTGCTATTTTTGATGCTTGGGCAGCCTACGATCCCACCGCCATAGCTACTCAGTTAGGAGATGACCTACAACGTCCTGAAGAAGAGATTACCGAAGCCAATAAAGAAGAAGCAATGAGCTTTGCTGCTTATCGCGTCTCGATAGATTTATTCCCCGACCAAGCAGAGATTTTTAACGAGTTGATGGCGGAACTCGGTTTCGACCCGAATAATACAACAACAGACACAACTACTGCTGCGGGAGTTGGCAATGTTTCAGCCGAAGCTCTACTAGAATTTCGCCGTGAAGATGGTTCTAACCAGAATGGAGACGATCCTAATGGAACTCTTGGCGTTCCCTATTCCGATAATAGTGGTTATGAACCAGTAAATCTTCCAGGTGAAACTATTGATCTTGAACGCTGGACACCAGAACTAGTACCTATCGATGCTGAACCAGGAGAGGAAGATAAAATTCAGGAATTTCTCACGCCTCAGTGGGGTGATGTGACCCCCTTTGCTCTAGAATCTGGCGAAGAATTTCGTCCTGAAGAACCAGAGCCATTTTTACTGGTGGAAGGAGAAGTTGATTTAGAGGCGCAAACAATTACTTTAGAAGAGACAGGAGAAGTTCTATCTATTACTAGGGATTTGATTGGAGATGTGATCAATCCTGAATTTATTGAACAGGCAGAAGAGATTGTTGAGGTTAGTGCTAATCTTACCGATGAACAAAAGTTAGTAGCTGAGTTTTGGGAAGATGGTGGTGGGACATCTTTTCCTCCAGGAACTTGGATGACTTTTGGAGAATTTGTCTCAGCCAGGGATAACAATAGTTTAGACGAAGACGCTCAACTATTTTTTGCTCTAGGAAATGCTGTTTTTGATGCAGGTATTGCTACTTGGGAATCCAAGACTTACTATGACTATAATCGTCCTGTACGCACCGTGCGTGAATTAGGGGAGTTAGGTCTGATTGGAGAATTTAATGAAGAGCTAGGGGGTTTTGCCATTGAAGCTTGGGCAGGCCCTGGAGAAGGAACTCAAACCATCTTAGCTACTGATTTTATTACTTATCAAACTCCTGGAAGCGATTCTTCACCACCATTTGCAGAATATACTTCGGGTCATAGTGCTTTTAGTGCAGCGGGAGCAGAAATTTTACAATTATTTACTGGCAGTGATGAATTTGGTGGAAGTGTTACCTTTGAGCATGGAGAGTCTCGCTTCGAGCATGGTGTTACCCCTCACGAGACAGTGACTTTAGAATGGGAGACTTTTACCGAAGCTGCGGATGAGGCAGGTGTTTCTCGTATTTACGGTGGGATTCACTTTGAGGATGGAGACCTCAATGGCCGTCAATTCGGGCAAGAAGTCGGTCAAGCAGTGTGGGAAGAAGCACAATTCTTTATTCAAGGTGGAGAGCCAGAACCAGAGCCTGCCAATCAACCAATTTTTGGCACCCTTGAAGATGATATATTTGATGCTGCTGATGCTAGTGATAATTTCAATGGTAAGGACAATCTATTGTTTGCTGGTGCAGGAAATGATCTAGTGGATGCTTCTGCTGGTAGTGGTGGCAACCGTATTTATGGTCAAGGAGGAAATGACGAACTTTTAGCGGGAGTCAACGATCGCGTCCTTGGGGGAGAAGGGGACGATCTCCTTGATGCTTCCTTAGGAAGAGGGGGGAACCACCTTAATGGTCAAGAGGGTAAGGATACTTTCTTAGTTGGCGGTGGCGATCGCTACTCTGGAGGAGAAGGAGATGATACCTTTTTTGTAATTGAAAGGGGGAATAATGTCTTGACTGGAGGAGAAGGAGCTGATGCTTTTTGGATTGCCACTGGTCAACTTGTCACTGAGGTGAATATCATTACTGACTTTGAGCTAGATGAAGATGTAATTGGTGTAGCTGGTTTAGGTATTTCTTCTGCCGAAGAGTTAACCTTTATACAAGTAGAGGATGATACAACAATCTCTTTCTCTGATTTTGATTTAGCCGTGCTACAAAATACTCAAGCTAGCAATTTACCAACTAATGCTACTTTTGCTTTTGCTTAAACCTATTTACAAATGTCTGCAAAGTTTCATTGGTGACAAGTTAAACAATATTTGACAAAAAGCATAAGCTTAGACGCATTTAAACTGCATTCTTCAATTCTGGTCAAGGCAATAGGCAAGAGGGAATAGGCAACAGAGAGTAGGCAACTTAGGTGAGTCCAAGCTTACCACCTTAACTTTTCACGAATGTATTGCTCATTTCAAAATTGACAGATTATATCAAATCCGAATAATTGCACATATCTTAAGCTATTCAACCAAAATCATTCTCCCCCTACTTCCCCTGCTCCCTCTGCTTTCCTCGCCTGGAAGTATGGTTATTCAAACGGATTTGATATTACTAGTTTCAACATGATAGCTGCAATAGATTATTAGGAGATCGAGCGAATGGATACCGCACCTTTAGCTAATTTTTTCGGATTTTTAGCATTAATTAGTTATATCACTACCTTATTACCAACTATTCTCAGAATTGTTTTTCCTCAAACCAGAAAGACTAAGATTCGCAAACTTTTACGCAAACACCGTCGTCAAATTGGTTTAATCGCTTTTGCTTTGGCTTCAGCCCATGGTTGGCTCTTGATCGCTAAAAGAAACATTGATTTTTTCGATTTAGATACTTATTGGGTTTATATCCAGGGGATAGCTACCTTTCTGATTTTTACTCTTTTAGCTGTTACATCTAATAATTGGAGTATGAGAAAGCTTAAGTGCAATTGGAAAAAACTACATTCACTAACCTATTTAGCTATGTTTCTTTTGGCTTGGCATGTCTGGGATAAAATGTCCGGTCATTGGAGCTTTCTTACTCCTATCGGTCTGGTGGGACTAATAGTGATCATCTCACTCTTCATTTGGAGAAAATGGCGCGAAAATAATCCTAAATCGTATCTTGAAAGCCGTGTTGAGAAAAGCTTGATTTCTCGTTAATCAATAAAAGTTATTGTTGAAGACTTATCTACTTAAAAGCTTTTAACTGGTAGAAGGAACGCTATGCTTGGAAAATCAAAAATTAACAAAGATTCACCCTTACTAAAAGTAACACCGTTATTTCTTTTAGTAGTTATTCCACTAATTTTAGCTCCTCTTAGCTACATTCTCCTCCGCTCAATTTCCACTTCAACTAGCCATAATTTTCTTAGTTCCTCCTCAAAAATTCAGCCTACTCGAACTCTAAAAGGACATTCCAGTTGGGTTTATGCTTTGGCTATTAGCTCACAGTCACAAATTTTCGCTAGTGCTAGTTATGACGGAATTATTAAGCTTTGGAATTTGGACACTGGCTCTTTAATTAAGACCATTCAAGCACATAAAGATGCAGTATCATCTTTAGCGATCAGCCCAGATGGTCAAACCTTAGCCAGTGGTAGTTGGGATAACCGTATTAAGCTCTGGGATTTAGCTACTGGCAAGCTCAAAATTACTCTAAAAGGTCATACCAACGATGTTAAATTTGTAGCTTTTAGTCCAGATGGCAAAACTCTAGCTAGTGGCAGTTATGATCGAACCATAGCTATTTGGGATCTGAGTACGAATGAAAAAATTCACACTCTTAATCAGAAAGCTCCTGTTATATCTATTGCTATTAGTCCCAACGGAAAAACTTTAGCTAGTAGTAGTAACAACGGTCAAGTTAAGCTTTGGCAACTAAGTACAAGAAAAGAAGTACAAACTTTGAAGGGACACTCAGGAACTGTTTGGTCAGTTGCTTTCAGCCCAGATGGAAAAACTCTAGCTAGTGGTGGCCAAGACCGAACCATAAAAATTTGGGACTCATCAACAGGCAAAGAGTTGTATACTCTTGAAGGACATTCAAAAGCAGTTTTTTGTCTTACCTTTAGTCCCGATGGTCGTTTTTTGGCGAGCAGTGGTTATGACCAAACTGTCAAGCTCTGGCAGGTAGATAATAATCAATTGTGGCAAACATTTAAGGGGCATAACAAAGCTATTTGGGGTTTGCAATTTAATCCTAATCGACAAATCCTGGTTAGTGCTAGTGCTGATAAAAACATCAAACTTTGGTCATTTTCTCGTTTTCACCCTGATTAGAATTGCGCTCTGTCAACCAAACGATTTTACTTTGGGTTATGACAGTAAAAATAGAGTGTGTGTAATGTTCTAGATTGCATCGTGCTGTCCCTGAGTTGAATAATTTCTCTAATTGTCCGATACCTGTTTTTTGACGACTTCTACCTTTAAAGCATTATTTATCATTCTGTCAATGCATAAGTCCTATAATCTAATTTATTCGCTCCAGGATGACACAAGATACAACTCTGGTGAGTGACAGGTTGAGGTAAATCTACTTGAGGATGAAGAGCTCTAAAATAGCGAGATTGAGTCACAAATTCGGGTTTTAATTCCCTTTCTAGTAAAGGACGAGAAGAAGTTCTTAGATAACTCCAGATCAATCTAACATTAATACTAGATAATCTCGGCAGAGATGTACCATAGTGTCTGCCTGGTTTTTCTAAGATTGTTTGCCAAGTAGCTGTAGGTAATACTTCGGCAGGAATAGGTATATGGCAACTAGAACAATTTTGTAAATATAATTCTTTACCTAATTGATAGTTATTGGTACTTACTTGTACCAAAGAATAGCTCAAAGCTTGTGAGATCTGAGAGCCAATAATGATACTGATAGAGACAACTACTAAAGTAGTAGTAAAGAAATAATTTCTGAAGATTTTTTGTAATAAAGCCATTGTGGATTGTAACTTTGCCGTATTTTATCGCTCTAGTTCTCTTTGTCTATTTTTAACTAGACGATCGAGTTCGAGCAATTTTTGATCTTCAATACCTTCTGCTAACAAGCCTTGTACAGTATGGCTCAAATATTCCGCAGAAGAACCGAAAACACCTTTAGCAGTGGCTAAAGATGTGACAATTTTCTCAGGAGATAAATTATTCACGTAAGTTGGATGCTCAGAATTGACAGTAAAAGTCAAGGCTTCTATTTCTTGACTACTGTTTTTTGCTTTCACCCAAGTCGGAATATAAGAGCCGACAACCATTTCCCTACGCCAGAGCAACAGTAACTCTGATTCTAGATTATCATCAACTTCTAAACGATAAGCAATTCCCTGACAGCGATCGCCTTGTTCTAATCCTAATACCAAACCAGGATTGTCGATTGTTCCCCTACCTACTGGTGCTAACAAGCAAAATTGACGCTGCCAACCCTCAACAGTAAATGCACAGCGTTCTATATGGGGAAACAGAGGATTCCAGATCAGTGAGCCATAGGCAAAAATCCATAGTTCAGAAGTTACTCTTTTTTGTAATGTTTCTCTGATAGATGTAAGTAATTCTTCATCCTCCAAAGTTTTGAGATTCAGTTCGGGATGTGCCAATAACTTCTTTAGTAGTCTAGATTTAAGAGCGTTCCGATCTAATACCATTGCACTAGCAAGCACAAGCTAACTTAATTACAAATTGTTACTTATTTAGCTAAATATTAAGTTAAAACAGCATCAAAAAGGGAAAAGCGAAGTAAAACTATAAAAGATATGGTCATTTTCTTGACGAGCGACCCTGCTGCGGTTTCCGCAGCTAAGGAACGCGCGAGTCGTGACTAAATAATTTAGGTTCATAATTTAGCTGTAAATCGAGTGATAGAAAGAGGATACTAGTTATGCTTGATAGTAACAACAGTAAAAATCACCTCTACTTTGCTTTATCTCAAGTAGATAGGGGTAGAATATATCTCAAGTCGGCAGTAGAAAAAGGACAGGAACAAGATATAATTTCGGCTTTACATAACATTATTGATGCTATTCTCTGGGATATAAACCAGCAAGAACCAAAAAATTAGCTATATCTTAGCTATTATCCTGATTGCCCTTGTAGGATGATAGCTAAGATCATGACTGATATTCATAGGCAATATCAAAAAAACTTGATAAGTATCTAGACAGAATTAATTTTATCAGTAATTGTACCTATTACCTGTTGATATAGCAAGATAAAAAGTAAGGGAGAACCGCGGTTTCCCCTGACAATATTTTTATTGCTTAACCTAAGTTTTGATTGCTATACTTTGCACGGTTACAATCTGAGCTTTTGCTTGACGGTAATATATAGATAGAAAAACCGCAAGTTATGCCCGTGCAAAGTATATATTAGATGAATTTCGCTAGAGATAAATCTACATTGCCAAAGTGAATGCTGAAAGCAATTTGTAGATTTTCAAGAGACTTAACTAGCCAAGGTACACCAGTTTTGTTAAAAGATTCATAGTGACCGAATAGAATTGAAAATCTCTTTTCTAGATAAGGTTTAATTTTATGACATAGCAATACTATCTTGAGTAAAAACCCAACTACTTTAGTTTCTCCTAGATTTGTAATCAAATCGATAAATAAATAGTGTTCTGGGTTATTTTGATTATTGACTACTAGAAATTTGAATAATTGACTACAAGTTCTAATTAAAAGAAACTCATTACACTTTTGATTGTTGAAATCGGGCAAGGTATTTTGTAAACATTGATATAGTTTGTGATTAAACTGATGCTTGCCGTATTTAGAATCGATCGAAGTAATTAGGTATTCGTATAAATCATCCTTAAATGCTTGATAAGATTGAGCTTGACTAGTGTGATTCAAAAAGTTTTGTGAGAGATCGTGATAAGTGTATCCTAGTTCTACTTTACCTAGATAATGATGAATAGCTTTATCTAAATCGCGATCGCTTAATAAAGTAGGATTTTTGACTGGTCGAATAATTTTTTTGGGAATTCTGGTTTGATTTAAAGCCTTATATTTGCGAACTTTTTGAATCATTCTAACTCTACTGGTTACATATTGAGAAAGATTGACTTCATACTTATGCTGAATTTTAGTTTGCATCTTTTTGATAGTACGCTTAAATTCGTAACCACTATCATCGCTAACCAAACAATGTTGATGTAAATAAGGATAGCGTTGAATTAAGTTGCCCACATATTCCGATTGCTCGAATTTGTTTTCTTTTTCTCGCTCGATTAATCTAGCTAGTCTTTGTAACTTAAGATATTGTTCCGATTGAGTAAAATTTTTCACCAGTTGTCGTAATTTTCTGGAGCTACGAGAATGAGCAGAACCAGGAGGTAAAATATGCTCAAATTCAGCAATAAGTTTAGGAATATCTGTTTTTAAGTTTGGTTGCATCTGCCACTGATTAATAATAATGTGACAACAGCGATTTAAAATAAATAAAAATTCTGCTTCAGCAGTCTGAGAACTGACAAGCTTGTCTAAAGCTACTTTAATATTATGCTCTTCATACCCTGTACCTTTTATGAATAAATAACGAAATCTTTCAATTACTGCTGCTGAAGATTCTGTTTTTATACATTGAAGAAAATGAGCATATAATTCTTCTTCTGGTTGGGTTTTTCCTAAGTTATGGTGTTTTTGCTGGTGTTTTATATAATGATTCACTATTGAAACCCCCCTCTATATATATTTAGAGAGAAATTAATTGTTTTTAAAAGTGTAAAACTAATTGTTTTTTAGTTATTCTTTATAATAACTTTTGAATCATATTTCGTATGTAAAAATAATAATAAATTTTGTAGTATGTATAAGTAGTGGATATACTAGATTGTTTGTTAAAAAAATCCTGAATTAATTCCGTTAATTCACTAATATTAGTGTAGTTTGATCTTAGTTTCTAAGTTTTCTAGCAATCTATATTCCGTAATTAAAACAATAACCGTGCTAATTCCTCTAATTCAACTGCATAAAATCCTCACCCTTAATAAAATTAAGCATGAATCGATCGACTCCACAACAGCTACAGGTGTTACAACGGATACTCGTATTCTGCAAGCAGGAGAAATATTTATTGCTTTAGAGGGAGAAAATTTTGATGGACACAATTTTGCAGCGCAAGCGGTTGATAAGGGTGCAGTGGCTTTAGTAGTTTCCCACCAGCTAAATATAAACTGTAATATTCCTCAGTTTATCGTTCCCGATACTTTATCTGCTTATCAACAAATTGCCCGTTGGTGGCGCGATCGCTTTTCTATTCCTATTATTGGTATTACAGGCTCAGTGGGCAAAACTACCACTAAAGAATTAATTGCTGCTGTTTTGAATACCCAAGGACAAGTATTAAAGACTAAGGCAAACTACAACAACGAAATTGGTGTACCAAAAACATTATTAGAGATAACCTCAGAACATAGTTATGCTGTAGTTGAGATGGCAATGCGGGCAGCAGGGGAAATTGCTCTTCTGACAGATATTGCTTGTCCTACCATTGGGGTAATAACTAACGTAGGAACGGCTCATATTGGTAGACTAGGTTCAGAAGAGGCGATCGCTAAGGCAAAATGTGAATTACTAGCTCGTATGCCTAAATCCAGTATTGCTATTCTCAATTATGATAATCAACTGCTTTTAGATACGGCTGCTCAAGTATGGCAAGGAAAAACCATTACTTATGGTTTATCTGGAGGAGATATACAAGGGGAAATAATAGATACTAACACCCTCAGAGTAGCAGGAAAAAATTTACCCCTACCTTTACCTGGTCGTCACAATGCTAGCAATTATTTAGCAGCAATAGCTGTAGCTCAAGTTTTGGGTATAGATATTACAGAACTTACAGCAGGAATTAAAGTAGAGTTACCCAAAGGGAGATCGGGACGTTACCAACTACCCAATGATATAGTTATTCTCGATGAAACTTATAACGCGGGTTTAGAATCAACTATTGCTTCCATTGAACTACTCAAACAAACTCCAGGCAAGCGTCATATTGCTGTTTTGGGAACAATGAAAGAATTAGGAGATCGCTCGACTCAGCTACATTATCAGGTAGGAGCAAAAGTAAAAGAATTAAAACTCGATCGCTTATTTGTCTTAGTAGACGAACCAGCAACAGAAGCAATTGTTACTGGTGCAGCAGGAATTAAGGCTGAGTGTTTTCGCGCTCGAGATGATTTAGTCAAGAGATTAACAGAAATTGTCCAAGAAGGCGATCGCTTTTTATTTAAAGCTTCTAATTCCGTTGGCTTAAATAAGGTTGTCGAGGGATTTTGTGATTATCTTCAAGCTAATGATTAATCATTGTTAGCCAAGTTAGCGACTAAATAATCGACAAATAACCTTGTTTTGAGCGGAATATATTCTCTTGACGGATATAAAAGCCAGACTGAACTATCGAAATTTGTGGCAGTGACATCATATATATCTGTAAACCTCTAGTTACTTATTTTTTTGTATGTCTTTTAGTACGAAAACTTACGTTCATTCCTTCATTATGCTGTTCTAACAATAACAAAGGAGTTGGCTTACACTTTTGATTCCAACTAATTGAAACTAGATACCCATGGATTACTGGCTGCCAATTTTCATCTACTCCTTCAGGAGCAAGAAAAGTTTCCAGACATTGAATAATTTGCTTGATAGTTTCAGAAGTAGATTGTTTAGGTAATTTTTGTAATTTAATCTGAATCCGAAAAATTACTCTTCGTGTAGTTTTTTCTTCGATATTGGTTTTGTAGGTAATATCAAATATTTCGTCAATTTGACAACCATTGCGATTAGCGATACCTATGGACTTATCTTTGGATAAACTAATTCTTAAGGCAGTGCTAATAAATTGCTTAATCTTGATCTTGATCTGATTAACAATTGCATGATGAAAGTTTTTTTCTTCCATACGCATTCTGAGATAATCAAGATTACAATCTCTTGAATGAACTAAGTCTGGATTAGCTTCCCATTGATGTATTGTTTCCAGAGCTAATTTTAATCTTTTGTGTAAATTTTCAACTTTATATCGCTCATATTTGATAATTTTGAGCATCTTATCAAATTTCCGTTTACCATAGATTAATAAACCAACAACAACAATAAATAAAATACTAGTACTAATAATCCATAATTGTTTAGTTGGAATTTTTTGGTTCTGTTGATTAGAGCCTAAATTTACTGATGCAATAACTTGTCGGCTAAAAATGTTGCTTTCGGCAAAAGACTTATAGGGTAAATCAGTAATCGACATAAATGCCTGAATTTTGAAAATATCTTGCTAGCTTTAATATGCCCATTCCTAGGAGAAGATCGACAATATTATTGTTTAAGCAATTGTTTGAGCGAATATATTTAACACAAATAATATAAGCGAGATTACATAAATTAGTGTAAGTAATTTTGTCTACGTAAATTCAGCATTATTCTTTTACTTTAAAAACGTCTACAGATTTTTGTAAATTTCCCATAGCTACTTCTGTCATTTCAACAGAATTTTTTACTTGCTGAGACTTATAAGAACTACGTTCTGATAACTGAGTAAGCTTAGTAGTTAAATTAGTAATTTTTTGTAAAGCCGTTATTTGAGATGTAGTAGAGCTATTAGTCAATTTGAGTAAGTGGTCTATTTCAACTGATGTCTCTAAAATTTTGGCTATATTTTTATTGGCATCTTCTGCAATGGGAACTACTCCTGAAGTTTGAGCAGAATTCATTTCCATTTCTCTTACCATCTCTGAAGTTTGTCGTTGTATATTTTCCCCTGTAGTTTCAATTTCAGATATAACTGATACTAATTGAATAGCCATTTTTTGCATTTTTTGATTTACGGATTCTATAGCTCCAAGATCCTTTTTATTTAATTCTTTGGTTAATAATTCAGTTTCCAAGGTTATCTTTTTTAAAATAGGTATATTTCCGACAATCTCTATTGACGATTGTTCTATATTTTTAATTTTGCCAATACTTTTTACAACAGTGCTTTGTAACTTAACAATACTTTCAAGGACATAGTTCAAATTATTTTTTTCTGTCATTGCTTGAGCAATAGATCCATGAGATATTTTGCTGATTTCATTGATATTTTTATAAACTATTTGGATATAATTAGCAATGGGTTCAATCGCAGTAATTAGTTGTTCAATCTGGCTTTTTTGTTTTAGTATTTGCTGGTTTAAGTCGATAACGTTATTTCTATTCTTTTCAAGATAGTTTTCTAGTGGTTGAGTATTATTTTTGATAGAAACAATAAGTTCAGCTAGGCTCTCAATGGTCTTGGCAAAGAACTTAGTCAAATCATCTAAGTCACCGGAGCCTGTTATCGGATAGATTGTTAAATTACCCTGAGATAATTGTTGATTTTTATTAATAAAACAGTTGATTTTGTCTTGAAAGTTTTCTTTCTGTTCTATTGCTTGTTCACAAATACTATATCCTCTTAAAGCCAACCCTAGCTGATTGGCAACTTCTTTAAGATAATCAATTTCAAAATTGTTCCAAATTCTAGTACTAGAGCATTGATGGGCAATTAATAAACCAATTAATTCATTTTTTTCTAATTCTACTTCTGTTTTGACAACAACTGGTATTACTAAATTAGATTTAACGGCAAAGGTTTCTAACTGCTTAAGATGACATTTTGTTAAACCTGCTTCATAAATATTCCTTGTAGCTTGAATACGTCCTCTACGATATTTATCTATATAATTCTCAGCAAAGCAGGGATCATTAATCTCGGCTCCAAGAGATTTGGGAAAACCTTTAGCGACTGATTCGGCTATAATTGTACCAGACCAATTTTGATCGAATTGATAAAAAATAAGTCGATCGCTCTTAATTAGAGAACGAACTTCTGTTAAAAAGTGATTGAAGGGAGACTGTAGCTGCTGCACACTACGAGCGCGGGCAATTCTTGCCATTAATTCTGATGTTTTAGCTGATATTGTTTGACGCTCAATCAAATACATTAATTTCTCTGCCATCTGATTGATTTTATTGCCTAGCATCGCCAATTCATCTTTCCCTTTGATGGGGATACGAGCATCCAGTTGACCTCGACTTATTTGCTCGACTGCTTTAATAGAATTAAGAATAGGAATAGTCATAGTATTAGCTATATATGCAGCTATTAAGCTAATAATTAGTGCAGTTATAATTACTCCTGTCAACAAAATCCAGCTACCATTTTCTAGATCGATAAGTGTGGGAAAAATTTCTGTAGTAATTACTGCTCCTAAATATTGATCTGGATACAATCCTTGAGTTTCTATAGGAACATAACTCAACAATTGTTGATTATTTTTTAACTGATTCGAGTAAATTCCTGTACTTTTTTTTCTGGCTCTATATAGATTATCTATATCAGGAAAAAATTCTTGTGCCTTGCTATTAACATATTCCATATTCGAGCCAGAAAAAAATATCCCTTCGCTATCAATTAGATACCAATGGTGGCTATTATTGGTATAATCATTAAAAATTTCTGTTATCTCTCTTTCTCTGAGAAAAAGATAAATCACTCCATTAACTTTACCTGTCCAAGCATTAATAATTGGTACAATATATTCAATTCCTGATTTCTTATTATTTGCTGCTGATTCCGCTCTATTGATAATAATTTTCTTACTGACGATCGCTGCTTGAAAATATTCGCGATCGCTATAGTTAGTTTCTAACTGTCGGCTAGATTGGGATTGAAATAAAGGATTACCTTGAAGATCTAAAAAAGTAACCTCATTATAAAGTTTAGTCTCAGCTTGAAAAGAAGTTAGAATTGCTTTTTTCTCTGCTTGAGTTGCACTACTCCATAAATTAGGATCGATAAAAGTTGGATTTTTGGCTAATATTTCTACTTCTCTAAAACGAGCTTGCAAAAATTGACTAAATTGTTCTGCTAATCTTTGAGTACGAGACAGTTGAATCTGGGTAATTTGTTTTTGAGCTAGAACGATTTCGCTGTTAGCTGAACGCTTAGTAATCAAATAAGTAGTCACACTTAGTAAGGATGCAGGAATTACACTAATAGCGATCGCGATTAAGATAGTTTTAAACCTTATACCTAATCTTTTGGGTACAGGGGAATGCTTACTATTATTGGCAATTAAATCACTATTTTGAGCAACTAAATTTGCTGAAGAATATATATTTTTATTTTTCAAGCGATTAGTGTTAGTGTTCTTATTCTTAAGTTTATTATTATTGCTCATTACTTAGTTATAGAGAAGGATTAAATAAGAATATATCGAAATATAGTTTAGATAAGATGTACTCCTCGATCGAAATCATACAAATACATTAATATTTTTTAGATAAAGATGGACATAAAACTTAGAGAATATCTAGTACTTGTTACTCGAATCTTAATTGTTGTTACAAAAGCATACACAAAAATCAGTATAAATAGCTAAACTTCGCTAAAATTTCATTTTTGTGTCTACGGTAATGAGAATAAGCAAAAAAATAGCTTGTCCTTGGATGAGTTAATCCGACAAACAAGCTAAGAATAAATTGTATTTATTTATTGACAAAAACGTAAATTTAGGCTTTGACTAAAACTTTCTCTGTAGTAGTTGCACTTTTGGCATTACCAGATTCAGATAACTTACTTAAAATAGCACTAACATTTTGTTTGGCATCGCCGAAAAGCATCTGGTTATTTTCCATGTAGAACAAAGGATTATCTACCCCTGCATAGCCAATGCCTAAACTGCGTTTCATGACTACTACATTTTCCGCTTTCCAAACTTCCATTACAGGCATACCAGCGATCGGACTGTCAGGATCGTCTAACGCGCTGGGATTGACAGTATCGTTAGCACCAATTACTAAGACAACATCAGTATCGGGGAAGTCGTCGTTAATTTCGTCCATCTCCAAAACAATATCGTAAGGCACATTAGCTTCAGCCAACAATACATTCATATGCCCAGGCATTCTTCCTGCTACGGGATGAATCCCAAAACGAACTTCTTTACCCCGCTTGCGTAAGATTTTAGTAATATCAGATACTGCATGTTGTGCTTGAGCTACTGCCATACCATAACCAGGAACGATTACTATGGTTTTTGCATTACTGAGAAGTTCGGCAGTTTCTTCTACTGTAGTAGGAGTAGCTTCTCCTTGAGGTACTTGCTTTCCTTTCGCAGCAGAGGAACTACTACCTTCGCCAAAACCACCCAGAATTACGCTAATAAAAGAGCGATTCATGGCATTACACATAATGTAGCTGAGGATTGCCCCACTACTACCAACTAATGCTCCTGTAATAATTAACAAGTCATTAGATAGCATAAAACCAGCAGCAGCAGCAGCCCAACCAGAATAACTATTCAGCATAGAAATAACTACAGGCATATCCGCCCCACCGATCGCCATTACTAAGTGAATACCTAAAACACAGGCGATCGCAGTCATAATGAGCAGAGATTGCAGTCCATTTGTTCCTGCCATAAACTGCCAGCCCAAAAAGATAGAACCACCTAGCATGGCGATATTGAGCAAATGACGGGCAGGAAGTAATAAAGGTTTACTGCCGATCTTGCCACTTAATTTACCGAAAGCAATAATCGAACCAGTAAAAGTAACTGCGCCGATAAAGACACCAATAAAAATTTCTAGTTCGTGGATAGTTGCTTCTACCCCAACTAAAGTAGATTCGGGCTGTAGATAATTAGATAAACCGACTAAAACCGCAGCTAAACCCACAAAACTGTGAAGAATTGCCACAAGTTCAGGCATAGAAGTCATTGCTACTCTAGCTGCCATAATTGCGCCAATAATTGCCCCAGGGATAATAGCAGCAACAAGAGTAGTATATTCAGTTACTTGAGAACTAAGAGCAGTAGCGATAAAAGCGATCGCCATACCAGCGATCCCAAACAGATTTCCTTTCCGCGCACTTTCCTGGTTAGACAATCCTCCCAGGCTGAGGATAAACAAAGCACTAGCTGCAATATAAGCAACCGTTACAAGATTATTGGACATAATGATTGTTATTTCGGGTTATTGATTTGGTAGGGACGTAGCATGCTACGTCCCTACTTCTGGAACATTTTCAACATTCTTTGGGTAACGAGGAAGCCACCAGAAATATTAATTGTGCCGACTAAAATCGCGATCGCACCGAGCAGAGTTGCAGGGGAAGTAATTTCACTACCAATTTGCAGCATCCCACCAATAATGATGATCCCGCTAATGGCATTAGTCACACTCATCAATGGTGTATGCAAAGCAGGAGTAACATTCCAAATTACTTGCCAACCGACAAAACAGGCGAGAACGAATACCGTAAAGTGAGATAAGAACGAAGAAGGCGCACCAACTCCGATACCTACTAAAGCTAAACCAGCTAAAATCAACCACAAAAAGCTACTATCGGACTTTTGTTCTGCTTCTTTCGCTACAGCTTTAACTGTGCCTGGTTGAGACTGAGCAGGGGCAGGAGAAGGATTACTTGGTTTGGGAGGGGGCCAAGTTACCTTACCTTCGTGCAATATTAATGCACCACGAACTACTTCATCTTCAAAATCAACTTTATAGTCTTCAGCACCACCCATATCCTTGAGGAGATGCCAAAGGTTAGTGCCATACAGTTGACTAGACTGAGCAGCCATGCGACTGGGTAGATCTGTCAAGCCAATAATGGTAACTCCACTATACTTATAAATTTCGTTGGGCTTAGTCACTTGGCAATTACCACCTTGTTCTGCTGCTAAGTCAACAATTACCGAACCCTCTTTCATGGATTCCACCATAGCAGTAGTAATCAGTTTAGGTGCAGGTTTGCCTGGGATCAAAGCTGTAGTAATAATAATATCTACTTCCTGAGCTTGTTCCAAAAACAAAGCCATTTCCGCTTCGATGAATTCTTTACTCATCGTTTTGGCGTAACCACCTTGCCCAGTGCCGTCTTCTGCCAATTCCAGTTCTAGAAATTCCGCGCCCAGACTCTCTACCTGTTCTTTGACCACAGGACGAGTATCAAAAGCTCTGACCACTGCCCCTAAACTTCTAGCAGCACCAATAGCAGCCAAACCAGCAACTCCAGCCCCAATTACTAATACTTTAGCTGGAGGAACTTTTCCTGCTGCGGTGATTTGCCCTGTAAAGAAGCGACCAAAATTATTAGCAGCTTCAATTACCGCCCGATAACCAGCAATATTCGCCATAGAACTCAGAGCGTCCATTTTTTGGGCGCGACTAATTCTAGGAACTGCGTCCATTGCTAAAACTGTAGCGTTACGAGATGCCAGTTTCTCCAGTAATTGTTGATTTTGGGCAGGCCAAATAAAACTAATTAGGGTATTTCCCTCGGGGATCGATTCTATTTCCCGATCTTCAGGAGGTCTAACTTTTAGCACAATGTCTGCTTCTGTCCACAAGGCTTGAGCATTGGGAGCAATGTGACATCCTGCTTGTTCATAAGCATCATTAGAAAAATTAGCTGCTTCTCCCGCACCAGATTCAACTAGAATCTCAAATCCTAGCTTTTGCAGTTTTTTAACTGTATCTGGAGTAGCTGCTACACGATATTCATTAGGGTATATTTCTTTAGGAATTCCTAGTTTACGAGGCTGTTTTCTAGCTTTTGCTGGCTGTTCGCTATTGGCAACCTCTCGATCTACAGTAACTGTCATTAATTCTCCTTGATTGATAAGCCCGATCGAGACAAAATAACCATATCAGTAATCTGAATAGTAATCTAATTGGCTAACAAGTATTGTATTGATATATGGAACTAAGTTCCTCCTGAGAAAATCAGAACTTCGGGAACCCCTCCGTAGCTAAGAAAATACTTCTTACCTATAATCAGCAATCTCGTTTGTGTTAGCTTTGAGCTGCTTACAACAATTACTTGTGAGGGGAAACCCCCAGACTTCATTGTCGCGCTTTTAGCTACTTAGTTTTGGCTAATCACAGAGCGATTAACTTGTTCTACCATAAAAAGTTACGTTAGCAAGATGTCTAAAATGCTGTTAGCCCAATTAGATTACTTAAATTACTGATAATGGGAATTTGAATGAGGATCTTAATATATATCTCATAGTCTTTTTCGCTGCAACGATCCTAAGCTATTTCAATTTTGAGTTTTTAGATCTTTAACTTCTTTTATGAATTGTTTTATTTATCTTATTGAACAGTTTAACTTTTTTTAAGTATTTGCCAATTCCGCTTCAGCCGACTTAACTAGTTACTCACCAGACAGCGATATACTAGGAACTGAGATTGTCAAAAAATCTTCACACAAACAACTAAAGTTAAGATTAAATTAACTTAATAACTTCAGCAAATATGAATTCAGGAATCGATCTACAAGGAAGTTTTATCGAAGCTCTGAAGGAGTTAGGATTACCTTCAGGTGTAGCTAAAGCCTTTTGGCTACCATTACCCATGTTATTAATGATTATCGGCGCAACAGTAGGAGTGCTCGTAGTTGTGTGGCTAGAAAGAAAAATTTCTGCTGCTGCACAACAGCGTATTGGCCCTGAATATGCTGGTCCTCTAGGAGTACTGCAACCAGTAGCAGACGGAATCAAACTGGTCTTTAAAGAAGATGTAGTAACTGCGAAAGCAGACCGTTGGCTCTTTACTATGGGACCAGTACTAGTAGTAGTTCCTGTCTTTCTATCTTATTTAATTGTTCCTTTTGGACAGAATATAGTAATTACTGACTTGAATGTAGGAATTTTCTTATGGATTTCTCTAGCTAGTATTGCTCCTATTGGTTTATTGATGGCTGGTTACGCCTCTAATAATAAGTATTCTCTGTTAGGAGGCTTGAGAGCAGCAGCCCAATCGATTAGTTACGAAATTCCTCTAGCTTTATCGGTTTTGGCGATCGCGATGATGTCTAATAGTCTTAGTACGGTAGATATTGTTCAACAACAGTCTGGCTACGGTATTCTCGGTTGGAATGTATGGCGACAACCAGCAGGTTTTATTATTTTCTGGATTGCTGCTTTAGCAGAATGCGAACGCCTTCCTTTTGACCTTCCCGAAGCAGAAGAAGAAATCGTAGCAGGCTATCAAACCGAATATGCTGGCATGAAATTCGCCCTATTTTATCTTGGTTCTTATGTTAACTTAGTTCTTTCTGCTTTAGTCTTTGCAGTTCTTTATCTAGGTGGTTGGGAATTTATTGTCCCTCTAGATCATTTAGCTGAATGGTTAAATATGACTGGCTGGGTAGAAGTAAGCAATACTACTCCCTGGCTGCAAGTTATTACGGCTGCTTTGGGTATTACTATGACTTTGCTTAAAGCCTATTTTCTCGTATTTTTAGCTATTTTATTGCGCTGGACGGTACCTCGTGTTCGTATCGATCAACTCCTCAATCTAGGTTGGAAATTCTTACTACCAGTCTCTCTAGCTAATCTTTTGATTACTGCTGCCTTAAAATTAGCTTTCCCTGTGGCTTTCGGTGGTTAATTAACAAGGGCTTCCCCCTTAAGGCAGTCCCGTCAAAGCGGGATAATAAGGGCAGAGGAGGCAGTGCGGTCTTGGGGTTTCTCCAAATGAAGCAACTGCCGTGGCAGAAGGCAGAAAAATTTGTTTTCCTTTTCCCTTCTTCTTTGAGGATACAAGCCTCTACCTTTAGGTCAAAAAAGGTTGAATGGGAGTTAAAGCTCTTATCCTGACAATAGATATTCTGCCTTCTATCTTCTACCTTTGGCCGATCCATTGTTGCACTCAGTTAGTTCCAAATGTTAGCTACATTGAAGAAAAAGCTGAGAAGAAAAATTGAACATTAAAACAACTAACAAATAGCAAATAAAGAGCCATGTTTAAAATACTCAAACAGGTACAAGAATACGCCAAAGAAAGTGTTCAAGCAGCAAAATACATTGGTCAAGGATTATCTGTAACCTTTGACCATATGCGAAGAAGACCCATAACCGTTCAATACCCTTATGAAAAACTAATTCCTTCAGAACGCTATCGGGGTAGAATTCACTACGAATTCGATAAATGTATTTCTTGTGAAGTATGTGTTCGCGTTTGTCCGATCAACTTACCAGTAGTAGACTGGGAATTTGATAAAAAAGCGAAAAAGAAAAAGCTCAAGCACTACAGTATCGATTTTGGGGTTTGTATCTTCTGTGGTAACTGTGTGGAATATTGTCCCACTAATTGTCTATCAATGACAGAAGAATATGAGTTAGCTTCCTACGATCGTCACGAACTTAACTACGATAACGTAGCTTTAGGTCGTCTACCTTACAAAGTTACTCAAGACCCCATGGTAACTCCTTTAAGAGAATTAGGTTATTTACCTAAAGGAGTTATGGATCCTCACGATCTACCTGCTGGTTCTAAGCGTGCGGGTAAACGTCCCGAAGAAATCTTAGAAGAAGCAAAAAGTGAATAGGTAATGGGTAATAGGTGAAGCACTTGCGGTGTTGAGGTAGCGCGTTGGGCGGGTTCCCCGACAGTCACGCGACTACCGAAAGGGTTTCCCGACGCTTTGCAAAGTGCTGAACCCGAAGGGTAATAGTTAACTGCTCTACTTTCTAACTAGACGAAGTTAAGAGCGAAAAGCTAATACCTATTACCTAATCTATAATTAACGCAAAAAATTGAGAGGAAAAAATAATTGTGAATTTAGCTGAGGGAGTTCAATTAGTTTCTGGCGGTATCTTAGCAATAATGATGCTGGTTACAGCTTTAGGAGTCGTTTTATTATCTAATATTGTTTACTCCGCTTTTTTATTAGGAGGAGTATTTATTAGTATTTCGGGTTTATATATATTACTTAACGCTGATTTTGTTGCTGCTGCTCAAATTCTAATTTATGTAGGTGCAGTTAACGTACTAATTTTGTTTGCCATTATGTTGGTAAATAAACGAGAAGATTTTAAGGAAATTCCTGGTCGATGGATTCGTAACGCATCTACAGGGGTTGTCTGTGGTGGTTTATTTGCTCTTTTAGGAACAATGGTCTTAGTGACTCCTTGGTCTGTTGATTCTACTTCCCCAGCAGTAATTGACAATACAATTGTTGAAATTGGTAAGCATTTCTTCAGTGACTTTTTGTTACCTTTTGAATTAGCCTCTGTCTTGTTATTGATGGCGATGGTAGGAGCAATTATTTTGGCTCGTCGTGACTTGATTCCTGAATCTATGCCTAGACAAGAAACTATTTCTACTAGCCTAACTTTACCAGAACGTCCCAGGGAATTAACTTCTATCGGTACAACTTCTGGAGAAGAAAATTAAAAACTAAAAGCTTTTAGCTCTTAGCTGGAGCGAGAATCAAGTGGAAAAATCATAGAAAAGGAAAGAAAAGTGCAACTTCAATATTTTTTACTTTTAGCTGCTGCTCTTTTTTGTATTGGTATTTATGGTTTAATTACCAGTCGCAATGCTGTGCGCGTACTCATGTCGATCGAGCTAATGCTTAATGCTGTTAATCTTAATTTGATGGGTTTTTCTAATTTTTTAGACCCAACAGGAATTAAGGGTCAAGTATTTACAGTTTTTGTAATTACGGTAGCAGCAGCAGAAGCAGCAGTAGGTTTAGCGATTGTTTTGGCTATCTATCGTAATCGTGAAACCATTGATATGGAACAGTTTAATCTGCTTAAGTGGTAGAAAAATAAAGTATATTTTTCGGAAAAAAGCCTGTTTAGCGGGCTTTTTTTTATGCTATTTTTAAATATTTCTAGAGGTAATTTTGCGCTATTTAAAATCATTGGGGTTTCTGAGTTTGTGGTTGGGATGCCAATTTTTCTATTTACCCACTAAAGCAGAAACTAGATTAACTCCATCTAATTTGCAACCAGAAAGGGTAAAAAATGAACTTCTCTGCCCCCAAAATATAGCTAGCGAGATTGAATCTATTATTAATAGTCCCCAGTTAGCGCGATCGAATTGGGGTATCTTAGTGAAAAATCTGGATTCTCAGACTACTATTTATAGCTTAAATGCTCATAAATATTTTATCCCTGCTTCTAATGTCAAGCTGTTAATTACTGCTGCTGCACTCTTAGAATTAGGTAATAATTTTCGCATTCATACCCCCATCTATAGTGTTGGTAATGCGCCCCATTTGACTCAGGTACTTGTTCAGGGGAAAGGAGACCCCACTATATCGACTGAAACTCTTAAAAAGATAGTAGAACAGTTAAAGCAGAAGGGAATCAAACATATAGAACAATTAATAGTTGATAATAGTTACTTTAATCAACCAACAATTAATCCTACCTGGGAGTGGTTGGATGTATATAACTCTTATGCTACATCTGCCAGTAGTTTGATTTTAAATAACAATGCAGTTACTTTAACTTTATTACCCCAAGAATTGGGACAACCAGTTAAGTTGAGATGGTCAGATGATATTGCTGCCAAACAATGGCAAGTAAAGAATAATGTTATCACAGCAGCAAAAGACACTCCTTACAACGTAGAAATTGAGGGGATTTTAGGTCAACCAATCTTACATTTAAATGGTACATTAGCTATTAACCACCAGTCAGATGTATGGGATTTAGCAATAGTCGATCCCGCTAATTATTTTTTAGAGTCCTTACGTCATCTTTTATCTTTAGAAGGAATTACCATTACTCGCGGGTTAGTAAGTAATGAAGTTTCTCTAGAACCATCAGCAATAGAATTAGCAACTATTATTTCTCCTCCCTTGCCTGAAATCTTGGCAGAAATAAATCAAGAAAGCAATAATTTATATGCTGAAACTTTATTAAAAATATTAGCTAATCAACTCAATATCAATGATGTTAGTCAAGCAATTGAACAAGTTTTATCTAAATTAGGTATAGATCCCCAAGGTTATAATTTAGTTGATGGTTCTGGGTTATCTCGTCATAATTTAATAACTCCAGAAACATTAGTACAGACTCTCAGTTTAATGACATCCACTTCAGTCGGGGAAAATTACCTGAACTCTTTAACTACTGCTGGAGTCAACGGAACTTTAGAAAGAAGATTTATCAATAATAATTTCCCAGGTGATATTTTAGGTAAAACAGGCACTCTTTCGGGAATAAACAGCTTATCTGGCTATTTGAATGTATCTGAAGGGAAGTCCTTAGTATTTAGTATTATTGTTAACAATTCCGATCTTTCGAGTAAAAATTTGCGTCAAGCGATCGATCGAATTGTTCTATTATTCAGCAGGGTAAAACAGTGCTAGTGTTTCTTCGCTGAAGTAGTGAGTAGTAAGTAGCAAGTTATGTGTTACAAAGGTTGTAAGTTAAATAAATAGTTAGATACTTCATGTTTTAATAAACAGTCAGTGATAGCGATCGCACCTTGAGTGTAATATCTTACTTATTCTATTAGATAGATAAAACTTTAAGCTACATTAAATCATGAGTTCAAAAAAATCTGGTTGTGGTTGTTGGTATTTTTTAGGTATTACTACTATCTTAGTTATTGGTGGTTGGTATATTTATCAACAAGGCTGGCTAGGAAAAAAGTTAACTCCTTTAGAAGGTGCTAAAGTAATTCCCAAGGAAGCTATTGTAACTAGTTTTATTTCTGTTGAATCTAAAAATTGGTCACAATTATCACAACTAGGTTTGCCAGAGACAGAAAAAATTATTGAAGAAAATATTGAAAATATCAAACAAGAATTTTCTGATTCTACTACCGTAAATTATCAACAAGATGTACACCCATGGTTAGGGGGGATAATGGTAGCAGTCTTACCACAACAATTACCGAGTCAGCCAGAGGAAAGTGTCCTAATTGTTGTTGGAATTAAGAACAAGCTAAAAGCCTTGAACTCGATCGCAAAATTACAAAAAGAAGCTCAAGAAGATTGGCAAGAAAGAAAATATAAAGGAATTACCATTACAGAAATAAATAATAGAAACCATGAAATCATCAGTTCTGCTCTGTTGGGTAATAAACTAGTTCTGAGTAATGATAAATTAACTTTAGAAAAAGCGATCGATACTTATAAAGGAGAAAGCTCTCTAGCCTCAAAACCCTACGCCAAAGAAATTTTATCCCAACAATTAACTATCCAAAATCCTATAGCTCATGTTTACTTTACTGATTTTGATTACCTAATAGAGGAAATAGCTAAAGAAGAAATATCAGCAATAGCCTTAAAAGAATTACAACAAATAGAGTCAGTTATCATGGGAGTTGGTATCCAAAAAGAAGGAATACATCTTCAGTCAATTACTAATTTCAAAACAGATATTAATAACTCTGATTTTCCCACTACGGATAGTAAAATTTTAAGCAAATTACCTAATCGTGCTATTGCTGCCATAAATGGTAAAAATATGAATCAAATTTGGTCAGCTACAGTCAAACAAATAGAAGGAGATGACGATCTTCGTCGAGCTTTAGATATAGGTAGATTATCTTTTAGTCATGGAACTGGTCTTGATTTAGACAAAGATATTTTTAGCTGGATGGATGGAGAATTTACTGTAAGTTTAATCACAACAGATCGAGCAATTATTCCAGGGATGACAATCGGATTAGGATCGGCAATTATTTTAGAAACTAACAACCCCAATCAAGCAAAAGCAACCTTGACAAAACTAGAAAAAAGCTTAAAAAGCTATGTAGGAATTAATTCTAGACAGAAAAAAATAGCCAATAAACAAACAATTACTGAATGGATTGTACCTCAAAGTGGTTTATCTCTAGCTCATGGTTGGATAGATAAAAATTATCTAGTTTTTACTATTGGCAATTCTGTCTTTGAATCTATCGATAATTCTTCTAATAATACTTTTGCTAACAGTGATAAATTTAAGTCGATCGCCCAAAAGCTACCCAACAATAATTTTGGCTATTTCTATCTTGATATGAAGCAAACTATGTCCATTATTAATCAGTTTCCTACTGATAGTACAGATATCTCTCCAGAAGCCATGACTGTCTTGAATTCTCTCCAAGGAATAGGCGCAACAGCCACCATGCAAGATGAATCTACTAGTCAGTTAGATATACTGGTTTTGTTTAAGAATTTTTAACTAAAAACTACTGTTCGATTACCATAAACCAAAACTCGGTTTTGTAGATGCAATCTAACAGCACGAGCTAAAACTAATCTTTCTAAATCTTTGCCTTTGCGGATTAAATCTCCTACCGTATCTCTATGACTAACATGGGTAACTTCTTGCTCAATAATAGGACCTTCATCTAAGTCTTTAGTCACATAATGAGCCGTTGCACCAATAATTTTTACACCTCTTTCATAAGCACGCTGATAAGGATTCGCTCCAGCAAAAGCAGGTAAAAAAGAGTGATGAATATTAATAATATTAGGAAATTTAGTCACAAAATCAGCACTAAGAATTTGCATATACTTAGCCAAGACAACCAAGTCAATTTGATACTGTTTTAATAACTCTAATTGTTTAGCCTCTTGCTCAGACTTCGTTTCTTTAGTGATAGGGATATAATGGAAATCAAGCTCAAATTGCTCCGCAATATATTTTAAATTAGGATGATTACTAATAATTAAGGGAATTTGAGCGGGTAATTCTTGGGCTTTTTGCCTCCAAAGTAAATCTAAGAGACAGTGATTTTGCTTAGTTACCCAAATAGCGAGACGAGGAATAGAATCAGAAAAATGCAACTGCCAATGAGCCTCTATAGGTTTAGCGATCGCAGTAAAAGCAGTAGAAATTACTTCACGGGGTAAATTAAATCCTTCTAGCTGCCACTCGATACGAGTTAGAAATAGACCTGTTGTAAAATCGGTGTGTTGATCGGCATGAATGATATTACCGCCATTAGCGTAAATAAAGTTAGCAATTTTTGCTACTAGTCCTGGACGATCTGGACAAGATACTAGTAAGGTTGCAGTAGGGGTAATCATACTTTAAGAGCCACTAGTTTATAGGGAAATATATTTGACGCTCTAATTTTATAAAAACTAAAATCATATTGTAAGTGTATCGGTATCTCTATATTAAATAATTGTCACTATTGGATTAGGAAAATTAAATCATATATATTATTTACACCTAGTTTAAAGTAAATACTAAATTCAAAATAATTGGGAATCGGTTAAGCTTAAGCAAAATTGACAAGCAGATAAAGTTATGAGCGGTCAAGATAAACCTACAGAAAATAATAACAACTGGGAAGAATCACTGATAGATTTATTGCAAGATGGGGAAGAAAGTAATGAGCTAGAATTTCTTGACCCTAATGATCCTGACAACTCTTGGGGAGAAAATATTTCTCTAGAAGAAGATCTAGAGAGTTTTTTAGAGGAAAATGATGCCCCTATCGGCGAAAATGTTGACATTCCTCAGCGAGAATTGTCAAAGATATCTTTAGAGGATGATACTCAAGACCTACTGCCCTTCATACAAAACAACGATAGTCATAACTTAGCATCATCGGAATTAGCAGAATTAGAAGTTGCTGATGTAGACCAGATCGAGTTGGAATCTCCAGGTACAAATGAGGAAGACGATAGTCTAGGAGAATTAATTAGTTTAGAGGATTTAGTAGACTTTAATCTAATAGACAACGATAATTTTGAAGAAATTGTTGAAGATAGTTTAGAAGGCAAGGAAGAAATAGAAGTTTTAGCTCCAGATTTCCCTTCTTTTTCTCATGATTTAGCCGAATTAGATGATATTTTAGATGAACCCACTCCTGTTAATTCTTTAGGTGAGCTAGAAGGATTATTAGATTCAACACCAGAAGAAATCCAGATAGAACCTAAATTATCTTCAGCTAGTTTAGATAATTCTGAGTTGAATTTAGCAAATTTAGAGCAGTTTTTAGATTCTTCAGAAGAAACTCCTCTAACCTCTTCTCCCATTCCAGCCAGCCAAACCAAAATTAATCAACCTAGTCAACCTAATCCTAGAGCGCAAACAGCCAAGGTCTTTGACCAGACTATGCGGGTCTCGGTCAAAAAACTAGATAATCTTAATAACCTAATTGGGGAACTAGTAGTTAAACGCAATCGATTAGAAGAAGATCAAGAACGTTTACGCCGATTTTTAGATAACCTTAATGGTCATGTTCAATCCCTTGGTGATATGGGGGGAAAAATGCATGACTTATATGAGCGCTCGCTTTTGGAAGGAGCTTTGCTTTCCAGTCGGCAAAATAATTCTGCTTCTACACGAAGACATTCAGGTTTTCTTAATGTACAACAACAAGAAGAAGACGATGGACTAGGTGCGTTGGAAATGGATCGCTTTACAGGATTCCATTTACTTTCCCAAGATATTATTGAATTGATCGTACGAGTAAGAGAAGCTGCTTCTGATATTCAGTTTGTCGTTGACGAAACTGATAAAATTACTCAATCTCTAAGGCAGGTTACTAGCCAGCTACAAGAAGGCATCAACTCCTCACGGATGATTAATTTTGGTCAAACCGCCGATCGATTACCCAGAGCAGTTAGAGATATTTCTCGTAAATTGCACAAAAAAGCTGAATTGCAAGTAGAAGGTCGAGATGTTCTCATCGATAAAATGATTGTCGAACATCTTTACAACCCCATGACTCACTTAGTCAACAATGCGATCGCTCACGGGATAGAAACCCCAGAAGAAAGACTAAAAAAGGGGAAAATAGAAGTCGGTCGTATTACCATTCGGGCGTTTATTCAAGGTAATCAAACAGTAATTACTGTTTCTGATGATGGTGCAGGAATCGATCCAGAAAAAGTCAAAGCCAAAGCAGTAGAAAAAAATCTCTTAACTTGGGCAGATGCACAACATCTATCAGAACAAGATGTGTACGATCTCCTCTTTCATCCTGGTTTTAGTACGAAAGATCGAGCTGATGATTTTGCTGGTCGGGGTGTAGGCATGGACGTAGTTAGTACTGACCTGAAAAAAATTCGCGGTGCTATCAGCATTGAATCGGCAATTGATAAAGGTACTACTTTTACTATCCGTCTACCTCTAGTGCTGAGTATTTGTAAAGCCTTAACTTGTGTTTACAATAAAACTCGTATTGCCTTTTCCATTGATGGAGTAGAAGATACCAAAGAATTGACTCCTAGCGATGTTCAAACTAATGCTAACGGAGTTAAATGTATTGCTTGGCGAGATAATCTTCTACCTTTTCAGCCTCTTAGTAATTTGTTGTCTTACAATCGCCGGATTCGCTCAGGTAGTGTCTATGGCAATGAGCAAGATGATGATACTATTTCGCTCGTGATTCTGCGTGGTGCCGAGCATTTCCTGGCCATCGAAGTCGATCGAGTGATTGGAGAACAAGAGATAGTTATTAAACAAATTGAAGGACCTGTTCCTAAACCTGCGGGTATTGCAGGAGCAACCGTCTTAGGGGATGGCAGTATCATGCCGATAGGGGATGTACTAGAGTTAATCGAAATTTCTCAGGGTAAGAGAACAACCGAAATTGGCTTCAAGATTTGGCAAACTGGCTTGAATTTGGGTCAAGAACAAGCAGAGAAAGAAAGAACAGAACCTCTAGTATTAGTTGTCGATGATTCGATTACTGTTAGAGAACTTCTGTCTCTTAGTTTCAATAAGCTAGGCTACCGCGTTGAACAAGCCCGTGATGGTCAGGAAGCTTGGAATAAAATTCGTGGTGGTTTACCCTGTGATATGATTTTCTGCGATATCGAAATGCCCAGAATGAACGGGTTGGAACTACTATCTCATCTCCAGCAGGATGAAGAATTAGCAAAAATTCCTGTGGCGATGCTTACTTCTCGTGGTGCAGAAAAACATCGGCAATTAGCTACGGATTTTGGTGCTAAGGCTTATTTAACTAAGCCCTACACAGAAAAAGATCTGATGGATGTAGCTCAAAGTTTAATCAAATTTAATCAATCAAGCAAAAAAGCTGAAAAAGAAAAGTTAGTTCCCTCCAAAGAGGTTGAACAACAGAATTCATCGACAGAAACTGTCAAAAAAGATCCTACAGTATTAATTATTGACGATTCAATTACGGTTAGAGAGTTATTATCCATGACCTTTAGAAAAGCTGGTTATCAAGTAGAACAAGCTCGTGATGGTCAAGAAGCTTGGGAAAAACTCCAAGCTGGATTGGAGTGTGATATTGCTTTTTGTGATATAGAAATGCCGAGAATGAATGGTTTAGAGCTACTATCTCATTTACAAGAACATGAAGTTCTCTCTTCTTTACCTGTAGCCATGCTAACTTCCCGTGGAGCGCAAAAAATGCGTAATATTGCTGCTAAAAGAGGAGCAAAAGGCTACTTTGTCAAACCTTATGTAGAAGATATTTTGCTAGAAGCTGCCCAAAAAATGATGAGTGGAGAAGTCTTACTTGAAAACATTAATCTAGATAATTTAGATTCTACGGAAGAATAGGTAATAGATAATAGTTAATAAGTAATAGATAATATTTAATAGTTAGAGACAAGGCATGCTTTGTCTGTACGAGGTAATAGGTAAGGGGAAAATAACTAGAGTTTGATGGAAACAAAAATCTTGAATTATTTGGGTTCAGAGGTCTTATCTACGAATATTAGTCCGTCTCCAAACAGAGCGGATTTCTTCTGTCTTTCTATTAACAAAGCAAGAGCAAAAGGTCTTCTTTTGATGTTAGGTTTTCTCCTTGGTACAGAAGCGATTTTTGCCAGTAGAATTAATGCCGAGGAAGTTAACTTACAAGTAGGAATCATCCAGCGTTTTGGTGCTAAACCTCTTGATGAAAAAGATAAACCAGTTCATCAGTTAACTGTTCGTAGTAGTGCAGGCGACTTCCTTCAGGTCAGTTTTGCTCATAAAGAACAGCCTAAACAAAATATACAAACCCAAGAGGTTGTACTAAAAGTAGAAAAGCAAACCCTAGATAAACCTGTTTTATCAGAAAGATTAGTACTTAGCGATCATGCTACTTTTGAAACCGCAGAAGATAGTGCTAATTTCTGGAAAACTCTGGGTATTGAAGTCGAAATTGTTCAATCTGGACGTTGGCAAGTATGGGCAAAACGAGATGTTTATCCTACTCCCCTCGTGCGTCGTTGGCTACTTCGTAGTTTGCAAGCCAATGGTTATAAAACTTCCCATTTACGAACAGAATTACTTTCACAAAGACCTCAAGTAGTTGTATTAGTAGATGACAAACGTTACTATGCTAACGAAATAGACATTAGTTCATCTCAAAATAGAGTCACGGTTAAAGAAGGAGAAAATCCTCACTCTGCTCGTGTTTATGGTGGGAGTTTACGTTTACAACCTAATGCTCATGAGAGTTTTACTATAGTTAATAATGTACCTTTAGAAACTTATTTACGAGGGGTAGTTCCCTATGAAATTGGTGCTGGTGCGCCAACAGAAGCGATCGCTGCTCAAACTATTATTGCCAGAACTTATGCCCTGAGGAATCTCCGTCGTTTTGAGGTAGATAATTATCAACTCTGCGCCACAGTTCATTGTCAAGTATATAAAGGTTTGAGTGGGGCAACACCACAAACAGACCGAGCGATCGCTCAAACAGCAGGTTTAGTGCTAACTTATCAAAATGAACTGGTAGATGCTCTTTATTCTTCTACTAGTGGTGGTGTAACAGCTTATTTTGGCGATACTTGGAATGGGGCTGAACGTCCTTACCTCAGATCAGTAATAGATGCTCCCTATGCTGTTTGGGATTTATCTCGCTACTCTCTGGCAAATGAACAAACTTTTCGTCAGTTTATTGGTTTACAGCAGGGATTTAATGAAACAGGCAGAAGTCTATTTCGCTGGAACAAGAAGAGAAAAATTAACGACTTAAATCAAGATTTACGCAAATATTTACGCAAAACCAGACACCCTTTAGCTAACTTTACCACCATCGAGAAGATGGAAGTACTCAAGCGATCGCCTTCTGGTCGAATTCTCGATTTTGCTGTCACAACCGATCGAGGTGTTGTGAAATTAGAAAAAAACGAAGTTCGCAGTGCTTTTGAACCACCCCGCAGCACTCTTTTTTATGTTGAACCAGTTTACGATCGATCTAAGCAGTTAAGTGCTTATGCTTTTATTGGTGGTGGTTTTGGTCATGGAGTAGGCTTAAGTCAATATGGTTCTTATAATTTGGCCAATTTGGGTTGGTCAGCATCACAAATTCTGGCATTTTATTACCCAAATACCAATATTCAACCTTTAAATGATTCGATCGTTTTGTGGCGTAAACCTCATACACCGATAGACTCAGAAGAGGGAGATCTACAGGAGTTATCATTAAAGTAGGGTTTGCTGAAAAAGCTTTCTCTTGAAGCAAGGTAATAGGTAATAGGTAATAAGTAATAGGTTTCACTCTCGTCTTTTGCCCCTCCGCCCCCCTGCTCCTCTGCTTCCTCTGCTTCCTCTGCCCATCTCAACCATTAAATCTTAAAATCATACCCTTAAAAGCTACTCCTCCGCTCCCCTGCTCCTTAGCCCCTCCGCTATCCTAAATAATATGCCTACTTGTTCCCGTTGTAATCAACTAGTTGATTCTCAAGCTGTTAGTTGTCCTCACTGTGGTAATGAGCTAAAAGCTTTTGGTCATCCTGGTATTCCTCTTTACCAAGCAAAAGATACAACTTATTTGTGCGATCGCTGTATCTATCATGAAGATGATAGCTGTAATTATCCTCAACGTCCTTATGCCAAGACTTGTACTCTTTTTCACGACAAGTCTTTACCATTAGTGGATGAATGGCAATTTTCTCCCCCTAAATATAAGGGGATTAAAGGTCTTCAATTTTGGTTGAGTGCTAACAGAGGATTAGCAATAATCATCTTGATTGTTATAGTCAGTGTATTAATTGCTGTCATCTAAGAAGCTAATTACTAATAGCTAATTGCTAGTAACTAACTAAGAGTTAAAAACTTTTTCAGTGCTTCTACCATTGCAGGAGGCCAACGACGGTTGTTAGCAACCCAATCTAAGTCCTGATAACGGTTATCTATCCCTACTGCTGCCACCCAATTACTTTCGGCATCTCCTTGTTTTCCTTCTACCCAGAGTACAGCAGTAAGGGCTGCCCGCATATCAGGAAACATAGGATACTTGCGTACTAAGTTACGCATTTGTTGGAGGGCAGATTGACGATCGCCCACTTGATAAGTCATTAAAGCAGCATTAGCGCGGGCAAGGGCAAATTCTGGTTCAATTTCTACTGCTTTGAGATAATCAGCCAAAGCATCTTGCCAAATTTTTTCTCCTGCCTTGGCATTGCCTCGGTTATTGTATGCCATAGCATCTTGAGGATCGATTTCTAAGACTCGGTTGTAGTCAGCTAAAGCATCTTCCCACATTTTTTTCCCCTCATAGGCGATACCACGATTAAGATAAGGATCGCTATATTGAGGAGCGATTTTAATAGATTGATTAAAATCATCGATCGCTTCATCCAATTTATTCTGATTGACACGAATATTACCTCGGTTACTCCATACAGCAGGATTATCAGGAAAATCTTCGATCAACTCAGTCCAATACTTTTCTGCTTGAACAAAATCTCCCTGCTCTGCTGCCTGAAAAGCTTTTTTAGCGATCGCTTCTCCCCTTTGTAATTGTTGCTTGGTAATTTCTGAAGATGATTGGGCAAATGCCACCTCGTTATTGATACCCATCACCCATACTAAACAAATACAAACTAAACTGATTAGCCAACGAATCATTACACTTTATTCCCTAGTAATTATTACTTATTTTAGTAGTTCAGGAGTTCAGAAGTTCAGGAGTTCAGTTTTTTATTCTGCAACTTCTGTAACTCCTGTAACTTCTGAATTCTCTTATGTACAAT
>JBFRWE010000226.1:0-13874 GCA_051439345.1 Xenococcaceae cyanobacterium | reverse complement strand
AGTTTGATCGATACGGCATTTTTGGGACACTTGGCAGAAATTCATCATCTGGGAGGAGTGGCGATCGCCACTGTACTATTTAACTATATTTACTGGAGTTTTGGTTTTCTCCGTATGGGGACAACAGGGACAACGGCTCAAGCAGCAGGAAAAGGCGATCGAGATGAAGTGATCCTGATTCTATTACGCAATAGTTTAATCGCGATCGCTATTGCTACAATTATCCTAATTTTACAACTGCCTTTAAGAGAACTAGGTTTTACTTTACTCAGTGCCACAACCGAAGTCTTAGACTCTGGTAGAGCTTATTACAATGCTCTCATTTGGGGTGCGCCAGCTACTTTACTTAATTTTGTTTTACTTGGCTGGTTTCTAGGACGGGAACAAGGCTCTAAGGTATTGTTGATGTCAGTAATTGATAAAAGTGCCAATGTTGCTCTTAATTACTTATTCATTGTCCGTTTTGGTTGGGCAAGTGCTGGAGCGGGTTATGCTACGGCAATTAGTCAGTATCTTAACTTGTTGGTGGGATTAATTATTATCGCACGGGAATTGCAGGTTTCTTCTTTACTGAATTTAAGCCACAAAATATTTAATAAATCTGCTTGGTATGAGATATTTAGTCTCAACCGCGATATAACCATCCGTACTTTGGCATTATTATCTACTTTTGCCTTGTTTACTAACTTAAGTTCGATGATGGGGACTAAGACTTTAGCTACTAATACCTTACTTTTACAAGTGGTTACTTTAGGAGCTTATTTTATCGATGGTATTGCTTTTGCTACAGAAAGTTTAGCTGGTAGTCTACGAGGGCAACAAAACAACCATCAACTTTTACCTCTAATTAAGTTATCTGGAGGAATAAGTTTAGGCGTTGGTTTGGCTATGTCCATACTATTTTGGCTCACACCACAGCCTCTGTTTGGATTATTAACTAATCATGTAGAAGTAATTGAAGATATCAATAATTATGTTGTTTGGCTCTTACCAATCCTCGGTTTTGGCTCTATTGCCTATATGCTGGATGGCTATTTTCTCGGTTTAAGTGAAGGAAAAATTTTACGCCACTCTACTATCATAGCTACAAGTTTAGGGTTTGCACCTATGGCGATCGCTGCCTGGCATTATCAAAATAGTCATCTACTTTGGTTGGCGTTATCTCTATTTATGGCAGCAAGGAGTATAACCCTCGGATTTAAAGTTCCCCTATCTCTACGAACTCAGGTTAAATAATACTATTTCTGATCGTATCACTGGGAAATTGCTTTGTTGATTTCTTGAGCAATAACATCATCCATTCAAGCATTAATGCTTTTACCCGCTTTCTTAGCTAGTCTTGATTTGAATGGCGATCGACCTAATATAGTTAATACTGATTTATTTATTCTTAGTGGAGTTGATAGTAACGACCTAAGTGTAGATAACTTTATTTTCTAGTTGACAAAAGACTCTATAATAAGTAAAAAAAAGGCGGGTATTCCCCGCCTCAAATTCCAGGTATTTCTCTTACCTAATATTTCCCTAAAATTAAGATAAAAATAACAATTCTCTAGTTTTCCTTTAATACCAACATTTCTGGCGTTTGAGAATTGATAATCTGTTAATTAAAATAGAAAATAGCAAAACTTGACAAGCTCGATCTACTACTTAAAAAGAAAAAAACCGCAAGATGCGGTTAGTTGACTTACAGATAGTAACTTCTAATTTGAAGAATCCATAATTTATAGAGCATTATGAATATTATTATAGATGTACGATTAATTCTTTTCTTCGTATAAATGGCTGAGTTTTTTATTGCTCTGTTTCAGCTATTTGACTGATTAAGTCGATCTACATTCTGTCGATCCCAACTCTGTTTAGCAGAACTATCAATCAATCTTCGTGGTTGAGACGTTCCCTAGAACATCTCTAAAGGATATTAAATTCGGATTTGATATTAGACATATACCTAGCAGTTATATCTTTCCAAACACCCGTTTAGTTTCGCTGCTAAATTCTTGACCATTGGTTCGCGGATCATACCAAGGTGGGTGCTTTCAAATTCATGTATTTCCATATCTTTAGTTACATATTCATCCCAACCAAATAGCAGTTTAGGAAAAGCTTTAACTGGTTTAAGATGAGGTAAATAAGTTTTAAGTTTATGAGGTTTAGCGATCGCAGCATAACTATTTAATATCGGCAAAAAATAATCGATTTTGCCGTTATAAGGTTTAGGTTGATAGTTTTGTAAGGCTTTAATAAAGCTCTCGAAAAAGCGTTGTCTAATCCAAGCTTGTTTTGGTGAATTTAGGTTTACTTTTGGCTTTACATTTCCTATTGGTTTTTGAGACTGAGTTTTTGTTTGGTTAGAGACAATTTTAGGCGATCGCTTTTTACTCACAAGTCCTAATCCTTTGTTTACATATTCAAGTAAATAAGCCTTTTTCTCTGCTGCCGTTAAATCGAGTAATTTTTTGCTGTGATAAGCAAGTTTCCAACGGTAACGAAGAAGCGTAAAAAAGTAGTAGATAGGGTCTTTTTTGCTATACAGTAATGGTGGATTACTCTCATAAAAACGGACACGAGTAGCAAAGTAATTTTCCAATTGGGGATAGGGAGTATCTAGTAGAGCGAGCAAAGCAATCTTTTCACCCCTAGTTTTTAGCTGCTGTGCCATTTCAAAAGCGATCGTCCCTCCTGAACACTGTCCCCCTAAAATATAAGGTCCTTGCGGTTGCACTGTTTTAATTTCTGCGATAAAACGAGTAGCAATTTCTTCTACTGAGTCTGGTAGTTCCTGAATGCCATCTAACCCAATACCCCGCAAAGCATAAAAAGGATAATCTGAGTTGAGATGCCTTGCCAAATTAGTTAAACCCAGAACATCACCAAATCCACCATGAACAAAGAATAAAGGAGTTTTATGACCATCATGTCTAATAGGCACAAGAGATGACCAAGGAGTATTAGTATTAGTATTTTTAGTAATAATCTGTGCCAGTTTGGCTACTGTCGGAGCTTCAATTAAAGTAGTAATAGGCAGATTTTTGGCAAAGATAGTATCAATTTGAGTAAAGATACTCACTGCTAATACAGAAGTTCCTCCCAAATCGAAGTAATTATCATTAATGCCCACTTTTTCTAAACGCAAAACCTGCGCCCAGATATTGGTTAGTTGTTTCTCTATCTCATTGCTAGGGGGAATATAAGCTTCAGCAATGTGAGGACGTTGCAGGGGTGCTTGTGTTTCCATAACCTGCAAAATTGACTGAGTATCATAGAGTTCATTAGCAATATAATTGAGACGATCGCCTTGACTACTTTGTTGAGTAAGATTAGTTGTTGATACCACAGTGGTTGTTTGAGCAGACTTTTGCTCGGCTACTCCTGGTTGATAAGTTAGAGATTGAGCATAATCTACAGGAAAGCTAAAAAGATAACCATCATCGCTTTCTTGTTTAAACTTACTACCAACTGCTTCAATAAAGTTTAATAGAGGCTGATTTTTGGGTGAAGGGATGTAAGGAAAATCAATCTGGTTCAAGTTTTGTTGACTAGCAATTTCTCCTAACTTTGCCAACATCTGATGTTCGACTCCTCTTCCCAATACTCGGCAACTAAGCAGAAAAGTATCGACTTTCAGAATATGGTTATCTATCTTAAATAGAACTACTCCTACTAAACCATAATCCCCAAATCGATCGCTCACTTCAACTACTAAACACTCACCCGATTGACAAAATTGCTGAATTTCTACTTCTGAACGTCTGATTGTTGTGGCGTTAAACTGATTGGTACGTTGGGTGAGTTGAGATACCCTGGGCAACTGTTCGGGTTGCATCGGCGAAATAGCAATATTTAGCTCTAATTCAGCTAAAAACTGGGCAAAGTTAACTGTTTGGCTTTTTAAACGTTCTCTTTCGGCATTTTGCTTATACTGAGTAGTGCGCTGTCTATCAGCTTCAGTTACTTTCAAGCGATCGAATGCCCAGACATGGTTCAGAAAACGGGGAATATTGGCTGTTTCTTGGGGTAGCTGTAGCGTTAGAACTTCGGGGCAACTAGCTTGAACTTCGGAACATTCTACGGGATTATCATCAATAAAAATAAAACTATCTAGACCTAAATTAAGTTCTTCGGCTAAAGATTTAATATTCGCTGATTTTGGTTGCCAATTGATGCGCCAAGCTACCAAATTTTCTAACTTAATCGGCATTTCAGGACGACGTTTAAATACTTCGATCGCGTCTTCTTCCACATTTTTACTACACAAACAAAGCAACATTCCTTGTTGTGACTGTTTTACCATAAATTTCTGCAAGGCTTCATAAGCTGGAGTAATTTTGACTCCCATTGCGCCATCTTCTCCACAAACTCCTTGCCAGAGAGTATTATCGCAGTCGAGAACAATCACTTTATGGGGAGAACTATTGAGAGTGTAAAGCTTACGGGCGATCGCAGTAGCTAGGACAGTAAAATACTCAGTAGTAAAAGGAATATGTCCTCTTTTATCTCCCTGTTCGTCGTAATAATTCTCTACTGGGTACATAGCAGCTAATTCTTGGGTGGTAGTTAAATATACCCCTTCAACTTCTGCCAGCTGAGAACTTAGATAAGCTGACATTTCCTGCCCAAAGTCTTTCCATTCATCATTAGTTTCGATCGCAGGAGAATTAGGACATAAATAGACTAAATAAGGCGTTTTCGAGTTTTTGGTTGCTCCTTGTAAAGCCATTACCAAATCTTGGAGATTACGCTCGATTTTATTTTGCAGATTGTCTAAGTTAGGATCTTTTTCATCTCTAATCCAATCTTCTAAACGCACTAAAACAACATTTATACCGTCTTGATTGCTCGATAATAAACTAGAGGGATTGAGTAATTCTTGAAATACTTGATTGTAGGGAGCAAAATCAACTTGAAAAGGAAGGTCTAGTTCTTTAATCCAAAAATTGAGCGAAGTTTCTAAGGATTCTGCTGTAAAAGTGGCAGTTACAGCAATTTTCACTTTAGCAGTTTCTACCGCTATTAATTCTTCAGCTACATTGTTAGTAACTTCCTTAACTAAAGATCGATCGAGAATCAACGGGTTTATATTTTCCGACTGGACTTTATCTAATCCTCTCCATAAATTCTTGACTACCTCGATAGGATTTTGCAGATGAATTTGACTAAAATTCGTGACTGTCTGATCGCTTAAAAACTTACTGGGACGATAGATTACTTGACGCACAGCAGGAAATTCAACAGCAAGACTTCTAATTAATCCTTCTACTGCGTTTTTTGCACTTGCATAACCACTAAAACCTATTTCTGGTTTCTGAGCGTAGATTGAGGAAATTGTTACCATCATTCCCCGACGATTTTGCAGTTCCCTAATTACTGCTTGGGACACTTCATAACTCATGCGTAGAGGAGTCATGACAGCACGCTGAAACTGGTCAAAATCAAGATTAGTAAATGGAACATACTCAATGAAAGGATGAGCATTATTAATAACTAAATCGAGTCCACCATAATCTTTGACAATGGCAGCAACAATTTTTTGACAAATACCTGGTTCAGCAAGATCTCCTCTACAGAGAAAAGCTTTACCACTATTATCTTTAATATCTTGTAATACCGCTTTCGCTTCATCATCACTACTGCGGTAATTAATAGCTATTATTGCACCAAAAAGAGCCAGGGTTTTAGCAATAGTACTACCCAATCCACGACTACCACCAGTTACTAAACAAACTTTGCCCTGAAGCCAATGATTAGTGGGAATTTCACCCCAATCTGATGCCAGAGATTCCATCGAGATTACGACAGAATCTGGACGTTTCAAGCTATCTAGGTTAACTTTGGCAATTACTCCATCTTCTGTTTTGACTTCACCCACTAAAACCAAATTACCTGTACCAGAATCCCAATTGTGAGTGGAAATTGAGCATTTAATCTGAGAACTCCTATAATTTCGATCAAATATATCTTTAGAGAAATCGATCTTTCCTCCCATATATAAAGCTTGATGACCAGGAGATCTCATGCCAATACAGTAGGAAGTCCAGATTAGACAAGTTAATTGTTCTAAGGGTATTGTTGCTAAATATGGATGCCTCTTGAGAAAATTGTCCCAACTTTTAGCATCAAGGGCATAGTCTTCTTCATAGGCAAAATTCACTAAATCCAGATTACTAGGATTAGCTGCCTGATTGAGATAGGAAATTGAATTTGCTTCTTTGGTGACTCCAGGAATAGAACTAGGAAAATACTTAAGTTTCAATTCAACTAAGAGTCGATCGTCATTAAAAAGTTGCCAACTCCCTTGACTGGATTCACTTTTAACTAGTTTATAGGCTTCATTTTCTCTGATGGGGCTATGAAACTTGTACTGTATTAACTCAAGGAATATTCCTGGTTTTTCCTCATTGGCAAAAATTTGATTTAAAATCTTGAGAATTCCCAAAATACCGTAAACAACACGATCGCCAAAGGGAGTTTTTCTGGCATAGTCTGGATCTATATGCAGTGGATTGCGATCGTGAGAAAACTCAGTAAAATCTTCAATATCATTACGATTTACTATCAGCATTTTTTCCCTTATGGCTATCATTGTTTTGAAAATAATTAAGGATTTTAATTATGCTTAATATTTAAGACAATTCTGTTTGATAGTGATACTTAATAATTCCCCGTTTATAGCCAATATAACAACCTAAATTTTGGATAAACTTAGCCAAATGACTTTTATCTCTAATTTGAACTAAGTATTTAACCAGTACCCCAATCGAAGGAATAGTTTTTTTAATTGGCAATGAAAATATTCCTAAAGATTGATATTTTTTAAACAACAAAATTTCCGCTTCACAAGAGTGTACTGCTTGCTTATAAACTTCTGTTAATGTGGGACGATAGCGATAATAGACTAAGGCTTCAGGAATAAAGTGTAGATCTTTGCCGCCAATTTGAGCCTTCAAACACAGATCAAAATCTTCTAATCGCAGCAAAGACTCATCAAAACCGCCAATTTCCCTAAACAGAGAGCGTTGCAAACCAAAATTACAACTATTAGCTCTTTTCAGGTTAGGAGCGCAAGGAAAAGTTGAGAGTTTATTAGTTTGTGCAGCAATACGGCTTTTTCTTAACCAAGGCTCATTTAATTTTTCCCTTTCCAAACGACCAGCAACAAACTCATACTGAGCAAGGGCTTCACCCATAGCTGCTACCCATCCAGGGGCAACCTCATCATCCGCATCGCAAAATGCTAATAATTTGCCTTTGGCTACCTTAGCTCCTGCATTTCTAGCATAAGCTGCCCCAGGAATTGCCGAAGCGTCAACTATTCTCAGATGGGAGAACTTGTGTTGATATTGCCAGGCGATCGCTATAGAATCGTCAGTAGAGCCATTATCAGCTAGAATTACCTCCCAAGGCTCTGACCACTCTTGTCGAGCAAGGGCTTCAAGCTGTTGACCTAAAAACTTAGCAGAATTAAAGCAAGGAATAATAACACTTAATTTCATCATAATTTTAATAGTTAGTCTAAAATTATTAGGCTTATGAGTTACAGTCTAATCTTGATTATTGTTGATTTATAAAACCTTGTAAGGTAGGCAAAATTTAGTTTTCAAGTACTTCCTTGAGTTGAAAGTAAGGTTTATCCAACCTACTTTTGTTGGTACTTTTTTCTAGAAATATCTCAATACAACTTTTAGTGAAAAATATTAAGTAAAAACTCTAATATAAATCTGATATGACGCTATCTTAACCTAAGATTTTGCAAAATATAAATAGCATCCTAATAATATTTTAGATTTGCTCTACTAACACCAATAAATACAACAACTTTACCTATTATCTTGCCTTCTCTTAAGTCTCTAATCACGTCTAAGCAACTTAAGTGTTAACTTGTGACTAATGATGTCAGAGTCAGTGTTGTTTTGTTCTACTTGTGGGTTTCATGCGAGCGTTAAAAATGGTCGCGCCTCGCCATGGAAAACAAAATTACAATATTTTATTACTTAAACTAGTTATTATTTGACCTAGAAAAGAGAGACGGGATATATCTCGTCTTTTTTTTTACTATTAAAGATAACTGTTCATTGATAAGTTGATACTGAAATGACTATTGCTACTGCCTCAAATCTCCTCAGCCAAGAAGAAGCCCTTGATCTTATTGAATCTACACTTAACCAATCTCAAGCAGATGGGGTGTTTGTTAGTTTGAATGCTAATGAATCTACTCTTAGTCGTTTTTCAGAAAATCAAATCAGTCAAAATGTCAGTCGCAACCGTTTTAAATTAAATATCACTAGTTACTTTGGTAAACGTAGTGCCTCTGCTTCCACTACAGAATTAGATTCTGAAGCTATTACTCAAACTATTAAGCGTGCAGAAGATTTAGCCCGCTTTGCACCAGAAGATCCCGAATGGGTAGAACTTTTACCACCTCAAACTTACGATCGACGTATTCCCGCTTTTGATTTAGCTACGGCTAAGGCTTCTCCTCTGTGGAAGGGAGAAATAATTCAAAAAGTTTGTTCTCTTGCTAGTAAGGCAAAAGTTAATGGTTCGGGTACTCTCAGTACTAATGTTAGTTTGAATGCTATTGGTAATTCTAACGGACTTAGGGCTTGCGATCGAACTACCGAAGCCGATTTTAGTTTTACTGCTCGTCAAGATGATGGTTCTAGCTGGAGTAATTGTACAGCTTGGGGCATAGAACACTTACCCACTGAAGAGATTACCAAAAAAGTAATAAAAAAAGCGATCGCCTCTCGTAATCCTAGAGAAATTCAACCAGGAGATTACACAGTTATTTTTGAACCAGCAGCAATAAGCAATCTTATCCCTTGGGTGATGTGGAATATGGATGCTAGGGCAGCAGATGAAGGGCGTTCTTTTATGTCCCGTACCGATGATACAGGCAAAGCTGATGGTAATCGCATTGGTGAACAATTATTTAGTCCTTTAGTGCAGATACAGCGTAACCCTACCCATCCTTTATTACAGTCAGGAAGATTTTTCGGTGATGGTTTAAGGAATAATTACCTAGAAGTTATTAAAGATGGAATACCCCAAACCCTTTCTTATAGTCGTTATTGGGCGCGAGAACAAGGAAAAGAAGCAACAGGATCGATGTACCCTATTGTTATGGAGGGTGCAGAGCAAACTATCGCTGATTTAATCTCTCAAACAGAAAGAGGAATTTTAGTTAGTCGTGCTTGGTATGTGCGTTATATTAATCCTCGTACTCTAGAAGTTACAGGCATGACCAGAGATGGTACATTTTGGATTGAGGACGGTCAGATTGCTTATCCGATTAAAAATTTACGCTTTAATCAGAGTCTACCTAAAATGCTGGCTAATGTGGAAAAATTGACCCAGGTGCAAAGATGCGGTAGTAGTGTAATTCCTGGTTGTCAGGTTAAAGATTTTCACTTCAGCAGTGTTACGGATAGTGTGTGAAAACTAAGTTCTGGGTTAGTAGTTAGTAGTTAGTGAAATGAATCTTACTTATTTATAATAACTGTTGAACCCTAATTGCTAATTGCTCTCTTTTCCCCTTTACCCTAATACCAATTCTCGCGCACTAGATAGATAGATGAGCAATTATTTTTGACTAGAGAAAAACTCTTAAATCTTTAAAATACCTATTACCTATTACCTATTACTTTGTCCTCTACCAAGTCTCTCATTACTTTTTCCAATTGGTATAACCTCGCCAATTAAGTTAAATCATTAAACGAGAAGTATTGCATCAGGCGTAATAAATTTCTAATTGATAATTGTAATAATGCAAGCTCCAACTAAAACTTACTATTCTCCAGAAGAATATTTAGAACTCGAAACTGTTGCTGAATACAGAAGCGAATATCATGATGGTCAAATAATACCAATGGCAGGTGGCAAACCTAATCACAACAAAATCTCATTAAATCTAAGTAGCACATTAAATTTCGCTTTGAGAGGTACATCTTATGATGTTTTTATGAGCGATCTACGTTTATGGATACCTGATTGTCGTCTGTATACTTACCCTGATGTAATGGTAGTTTCTACTCCTTTAGTATTCGCTGAAAATCGCACGGATACCATTGTTAATCCGTTAATGATTGCTGAAATTTTATCTGATTCTACAGAGAGATACGATCGAGGAGATAAATTCCGTATGTATCGCACTATTAACAGTTTCAGGGAATATCTTTTAATTAGTCAGACAGCAATACAAGTAGAAAAATTTACTAAAAATGAGTCTAATCAGTGGGTATTATCAGAATATGCAGGAAAAGACGCTAAGATTACTTTTGATTCTTTTGAGTTTGAAATTAGTTTAGAAGAATTGTTCGATCGAGTTGAATTGAATTAATTGCCAGCTTTTTTAGCTTAAATATATGAACGAAATTCTATACGATCGAATACCTTCTGTGGATTTAAAGGATTTTACCTCTGGCGATTCTATTAGCAAACAAAATTTTGTGCAAACTTTAGGGGATGCTTTTCAGAATATTGGGTTTGTAGCAGTAAAAAATCATGGCTTGTCTGATGCACTAACAGAAAGTTTATACAAGTCAGTAAAGCAATTTTTTGCCTTACCAGATGCAACTAAACTAGCATACGAAATAAAAAATCTGGGGGGACAAAGAGGGTATACAGCTAAGGGAAAAGAACACGCCAAAGGTAGAAGCATAGGAGACTTAAAGGAGTTTTACCATGTAGGACAAGAACTGCCAGAAGCAGATAGAGTCAGGTTAGGATATCCTGCCAATATATTCCCCCAAGAAGTACCTGAATTTGAATTTGCTACACTCGAAACCTATCGTACTTTAGAAACAGCAGGTATAAACCTATTAAGAGCGATCGCAATTTATTTGGAACTAGATGAATTTTACTTTGACGATCGAGTAAAATTGGGAAATAGTATATTACGTGCTATTCACTATTTTCCCATCGAAAATTCTCAAGATGTTGCCATAGGTGCAGTAAGGGCAGCAGCCCATGGTGATATAAACTTAATTACCCTATTAATGGGAGCAAGTGCTGATGGTTTGCAGATTTTACGCAGAGATGGCGAATGGATTGCTGTTACCGCACTTCCCGAACAAATAGTAGTCAATGTTGGAGATATGTTGGAAAGACTCACCAATAAAAAATTAAAATCCACAGTCCATAGGGTAGTAAATCCACCAAAAGAATTATGGGGTACAGCGCGGTACTCTATTCCCTTTTTCATGCACCCAGTTTCCGACATGGATCTTACTTGTTTGTCTTCTTGCGTAGATAATGACAATCCCAAACAGTTTGAAGATATTACCGCAGGGGAATTTCTGACTCAACGATTACGAGAAATTGGTTTGATTAAATAATAATGCGAGCGCAGATTATCATAATTTTTCTGCTTGGCTAAGATAAACATCTGTGCGATAAACTAAACAAACTCTACCTTGATTATCAGCCCATTTTTGATGCAAATGGTGAACTAAGTAGTCGTGCAAAATTAATTGGATAGTTGAGATCGGGATTAGGTGTTAGGTGTTAGTGGTTAGGGAAAAATGGAATGTACAAATAATTTTGCTTAAGTACTTAACTAACCCTTCCACAATAGTAGCGATCGCTTCTGTAGGATAACTCGATCTATCTTTAGCTCGATCGGTAAAAATACGTGTGGAGTCCATTTTGACATAGCTTATGAAATCTTAAAGTTATTCTAGCTACTTTGCTTCAACCCCACTTACCTATTTATAAATAAAAATTATCTGAGGTAAAATCTAGTATTGTTTCTAAACAAGGAAAGCAATGAGCAGTCCGATCATTGACGAAACTATATCTAAATACAAGTCTGCTTTAGATGAATTGATCTTAGAGATACAAGAATTTGCTCAACAAATTGATAACTCAGAACTAGAACAAACTCTTGCCAATCTACGACAAAATATCAATGAACCATTTTTATTTGTAGTTGTGGGTGAGGTAAAAGCAGGTAAAAGTAGTTTTGTTAATGCCTTACTCCAAGAAAATATTTGTAAAACTGCTGCTGAACCTTGTACTGATAAGATTCAACAAATTATTTATGCTGAAGCAGAATTTCAGACAGAAATCACGCCTCATTTATTAAAAATTGGTTTGCCTGTAGAAATTTTAAAAAATTTATCGATCGTTGATACTCCAGGCACAAATACTATTATTGCTAATCATCAAGAAATTACTAAAGAATTTATTCCTAATAGCGACTTAGTATTTTTCGTTTTCTTTGCCAAAAATCCTTACACTAGAAGTGCTTGGGAATTATTAGAGTATGTTAATCGTCAGTGGCGTAAAAAAATAATTTTTATCTTACAGCAAGCCGATCTAACTAAACCAGAAGAGTTGTCTAGAAATAAAGAAAAACTTCAAGAATATGCCCAACAAAAAGGCATAGAATTACCAATTATTTTTGCCACTTCAGCAGAATTAGAATTTACAGGAGAAATTACTCAAAGTGGTTTTATCGAAGTCAGAAATTATCTTCACGATAATTTAGTTAAGACAGGAACTCAACAACTTAAACTACAAGGAATTATTGAAACTAGCCAAGAAATTATTAAACGCTTCGACTCCGATCTTAATTCATTACAGCAGCAGTTAGAAATAGACCGCACTACGGTAAATATAATTAAAGAAAGACTAGGAAAAAATGAAACTCGATCGCGGTATGAATTAGAATCTTTAGTAGAAAGATTACTCGCTAAATACGATAAGATAACTTACAAAATCAAGGCAGAATTTAGAGAAAATCTAACTATTTTCGCTTTACTCAAAGGGTCTTTTGCTGCTTGGTTTAATCCAGAGAAATCAACTCAAGCTTGGATGGAGAACCTCAAGCATCGCTGCGAACAAGAATTAAAAGCTTCTTTAGGAGAAATCTCTCAAGATGGGGTACAACATTTTGTTGATGGTATTCGCCAATTACTAGCAACTTTAGTAGAAGATTTACAAAAAATTCGCGAACCACAAGTGAAAACAGATCTGCTTGCTTTAAGCATTGTTGAACGTCGTCAGCAAGTAATTGAAGATGTTCGCGAAAAAGTAGCGGGTTTACTAGAAGATGAATCTTTTTTAAAAGAGATCGATTCAATCAACGCTAGTATTGCTCCTCGTTTTTTAGGTGGGGGTGCAGCGACAGTAGCAGGAACTTTAATTGCCACTATAACTGAGGTAGTTTTACTAGATATTTTAGGGGTTGCTTTTGCTGGAGTAGGTTTGGTTATTGCTGGAGGTACTATCTTTCTTAAAAGAAAAAAAATAATTCAAAAATTTGAGCAAAAACTAGACCAAGAAAAAGATAAATTTACAGAAGCAATATCTAATAAACTCAATTCCCAACTGAGTATTATTTACGAAGAAATTGAACGTAATTTTATCGATATTTATGAATATGTAGAGAAAGAAGAAAAAAATATTATTCCTTTAGTAAATAGATATGATCAAATTCAAGCGCGATCGACTGAATTATTTAATTTGATACAAGGATCGGTTATTAGTGATTAGTTATTAGTTATTTAACACCATATTTATACCTGAAAATATGAAAATTGGTAGAAACGTTTCTCTAAAAGAAAACGATCCATCAACACAATAATGGATCATTTTTAAATTATCATTTTGAAGCTAATAGCTATTATAAGTAGCTGAACGCAATTAAATATAAGATAGATAGTGTTTTATTTCTCCCCTGCTTCCTCTGCCCCTCTGCTCCCTCTGCCTTCCCTCATTTTATAATTAATTACACCCACCTACTTATTAATACTTAAGCTGTAGCTAATTCTGGTTGAGGACGCTTACTATTACGAATACCATCGATCGCTTGAGCATAATCATCAGCTTTGAATACTGCTGAACCAGCTACAATTGCGTTGGCACCAGCT
>JBFRWE010000225.1:0-13151 GCA_051439345.1 Xenococcaceae cyanobacterium | reverse complement strand
AAATGACGATCGATATTCTGAAGCTTCAGGCAGAGAGGAGAATAAGCATGAAAGCAGCCGATATTATGACCACAGAAGTTTTGCTGATTCACAGTTCGGCGACAGTAGATCAGGCGATCGCCTTGATGCAAAATAAAAAACTACGTTCTCTTATAGTCAAACCCAGCGATGAGTCTGATGACTATGGCATTGTTACGGAAACAGATATTATTTATGCTATTACAGCCAGAGATAAAGACCCCGAACAAGTCAGGGTTCATCAAATAATGACTAAGCCTTGTATCTTCGTCGATCCAGATCTTAGTATCGCCGATGTTGCTAGACTATTTGCGGAAACTGGGATTCAAAAAGCACCTGTGATTAAAAACAAATTGCTTGGTATCATCTCTGCAACCGATATTCTCATGAAAATCAAAGTGAAACCATTATCTTCTCAAGATATTCTGTCACAAAGAATCGGAGAAGCTCTTTTGCATAGTCGTGTCTGTCTTGATGAAGAAGAACAAATAGCCCAAGAATCTGAAATTGCTTGGGACGTAATTGAAGAATTACAAGCAGAAGATAATTCTAGACCAAAAATAGACTTCTTGTCTAAGTCCTAAATTGAACGCAGTCTCCGAAGACAAGGAAGATGGGGTAGACAAAGAGGAGAAGGGGGAAATTGCTTCCCACACCTCCCACACTCCCAGTCAGTCTTCCTATTCTCTCTTGTCCTACCAACTAGGAATTTATTTATGCAAGGCAGTACTAGACGATCGCTCGAAATATTTAAGAATCGACAATAACAAAATGTCAGGTTTAATGGCTGTTTCTCGCTCGATCTAGTTATCAAATATAGGAGTAATTTTATGGAGGGTCAAAAGAAAACACCTATTAGAATTATCATTATGGGGGCAGCAGGTCGAGATTTTCATAATTTCAATCAGGTATACCGTCATAACAAAGACGTAGAAGTAGTAGCATTTACGGCAGCACAAATTTCAGGCATTGCTAATCGTCTTTATCCAGCTAGTCTTGCTGGTTCTCTTTATCCTGAAGGTATCCCTATCGTTGCCGAAACAGAATTAGAATCTCTTTGTCGTCGAGAGCAAATAGACTGTGTAGTTTTTGCCTATAGCGATCTGACTCACGCTGAAGTCATGCATTTGGCATCGCGGGCAATGGTAGCAGGCGCAGATTTCTTACTTTTGGGGCCAGAAAAAACTATGCTACCAGCCCAAGTACCTGTAATTGCTGTTTCTGCTGTACGGACTGGTTGCGGTAAGTCTCAAACTACCCGTTGGCTGTCTAAGCTACTGCGACAAAAAGGTCTAAAGGTAGCAGTTATCCGTCATCCCATGCCTTACGGAGATCTAGAAAAGCAAATAGTACAGAGGTTTGCCAGCAAAGCAGATTTAGATGTAGCAAAATGCACGATCGAAGAACGGGAAGAATACGAACCTCATTTAGAGGTAGGCAACATAGTCTATGCTGGAGTTGATTATGGATTGATTGTTAATAAAGCAGAACAAGAAGCAGATATTATTCTCTGGGACGGTGGCAACAATGACTTTCCCTTCATTCAACCCGATCTACATCTGGTCTTAGTCGATCCCTTGCGTCCTGGAGATGAAACTACTCACCATCCAGGGGAAGTAGTATTGCGAATGGCAGACATTGCGATTATTGCTAAAGTCGATTCAGCAGCCGATGCTGATGTACAGAGAGTTAGCGATACAGTCAAGAGAGTTAATCCCAAAGCAGTAATTGTTCGTGGTGCTTCCCCAATTCAATTAGATAATCCCGAAGCAGTACGTGATCGCTGTGTGTTAGTAGTAGAAGATGGTCCAACTACCACTCATGGAGGAATGCCCTATGGCGCAGGTTATGTAGCTGCTACTCGCGCCCAGGCAGCAACGATTGTCGATCCTAGAGCTTATGCCGTTCCCGAAATTGCTGAAGTTTATGCTCGCTATCCTCATATCGGTTCGGTATTGCCCGCCATGGGTTATTTTCCCGCTCAACTAAAAGCACTGGAAGCAACTATTAACAATGCGGAAGTTGATGTAGTTGTAGCAGCCACTCCTAGCGATCTGAGTTCTCTGATGAAGCTTAACAAGCCAGTAGTACGCGCCCGCTATGAATTTGCGGAGATGGGCAAACCGAGTCTTTCAGAGCAAATCGAGCAGTTTCTTACTCGTAAAAACTTGGTAGGATAGATAATTAAGCTGATTTGCATGGTTATTCTGCCTATCTTTTTGTTAAAAATAAATTGCTTTCTCCTCCTGCCCCCACAAAAACGTTAAATTAACTCAGTGACAGCTCATATGCTAGTAGTTATTGCCTTGGGAGGTAATGCCCTAGTTAGAAGGGGTCAACCTCCAGAAGTAGAAATACAGCGACAAAATATTAAGTTAGCAGCCAAAGCGATCGCGGAAGTTGCTAGAGAACATCGGGTGGTAGTCACCCACGGGAATGGACCCCAGGTAGGACTACTAGCAATGCAAGCCGAAGCCTACAAGGAGATTAAACCCTATCCCCTAGATGTTCTAGATGCCGAGACAGAAGGGGCGATCGGCTATTTAATCGAACAAGAACTCTGCAATCAACTACCAAAACAGCAAATAGTTACTCTCCTCACCCAGATCGAAGTAGACCCCCGCGATCGTGCTTTTGTTTGTCCCACCAAACCTATCGGTGCGGTTTATTCGGAGACAGAGGCTAAACAGTTAGCCCAAGAAAGAGGTTGGGCAGTTGCTGCCGACGGCAATGTCTATCGTCGTGTTGTCCCTTCTCCTAAACCCAAGCGAATCTTAGAATTACCGACAATTCGATTACTCGTAAAAGTGGGAGCATTAGTCGTCTGTGCTGGGGGTGGAGGGATACCCGTTGTTGTTACTCCCGCAGGAAGTATCCGTGGTGTGGAAGCAGTGATTGATAAAGATTTAGCTACCGCATTACTGGCAACCGAGTTACAAGCAAATGCCTTACTACTATTAACTGATGTAGATGCGGTTTACACTAACTGGGATACTCCAGAAGCACAACCAATACAAGGGACAACTCCACAGCAGTTACGCAACTATAGCTTTGCTTCTGGTTCGATGCAACCCAAGGTAGAAGCAGCTTGTCGTTTTGTTGAGGCTACGGGTGGTATGGCGGGAATCGGCAAGTTAGAAGATGCAGCAGCAATTTTGAGGGGCAAAACTGGGACAATTATAAGAGCAGAATAGAATATATTTTAAACTCTTGTTTAGAAATTTTGAGGGGTAATCTCAGAGCTATAGTTCACAACTTAGATATATCAATTAAAAAATATCTAGGATTTTGCAGATATTAGATCGAGGTTTACTAAGATTTGACCATTACCAAGATAAAGCAGATCGCTCGAATATCCTCGTCCTTGCTGGGGGTCGATTCTAGTTCTTAGTTATTGGTTTTAATAATCGGCTAAGCGAGCAATAAAACTAATAGCTAAGAGCTAAAAACTAAAGGGATACCCTCAAGGGCAGAGCTTGAACCCATACTCACAAGGGTCAATTAGCTGCTTGTCTAAATTCCTTTTTTATGGAGCAAGATTGATGAATCCATTCGCCCAATTACGCTTATTTTCTTATAGCAGTTTGGCTGTAATTACTTCTACCGTCATGATGAGTTTTTTAACCGTTGCAGTAGCAAAGGCAGAACCTCAACCACCCTGTTTTATGATCGATGCTTCTGGTGAAGTAGTCAATTTAGCCGATATCTGCAACGTAAAGCCTCAGGGTCAAATAAAATCTAACTCAATAAGACAAATTAAAAACGCCATCAGTAGTGATTTTACAACCAAGATTCCCGATCGTCCAGCAAAACAGGTTTATTTTGTTGGTAATGGTAGTGTTCCTTTTGCTTTAGGTACTTCTAGCTCAGCTTATTACTCTGGCGGACGTTTTACCTATGTAAGAAGATATCGTGAGGCTCAAAGATTTAGTACTCGGAATAATGCTAGAAATGCTTTCCTAGAATCGCAAGTAAATACCAGAAATGTTCGTATTTCTGGGAGAACACCATTCATTATCTATCGATATCAGAAATAAGTAGGTAGGCAGAATTAATTAATTAATCTGGCTTTGCGTAGAATTAAAGCTAGAATTGTTTCCTCTCTAGTAATAATATCTGCCCTAGCTTTCATCCCAGATTGCAATAAGCATTTTTGCTTATCTTTACGGAGAGAAAGACTAGCTGGTTCAATTATTACTTCATAAGTATCACTAGCAGAATCAATATTTTGCTTATGCTGAGAAATTGTCTGTTCTTCTGTCAGAGTTTGGGAGATAGGGGGAGAAATATCAATTGTTCTACCTTGAAGCATCCCGTAATAAGTATGAGGACAGGCAAATACTTTTAAGCTGACTTTTTGATCTTTGGCTACTTTATCAATATCTTGAGGAGCCACAGAAGCTTTAACTAAAAGAGGAGCTTGATTGGAGGAAATTTTAGCGATTAACTCTCCTGTATGTATGGGCTGTTCTTGGTGATGAAGATAGAGTTTTTGTATAGTACCAGCTATAGGGGTGCGAATCTTACTTTCCTGTAAATTGTTTTCAATTTGTTGTAATTTTTGTCGATCGCCTTCCAGTTTTTGTTGTAGAATTTCTTTGGTTTCCTGGAAGACAATTTTTTGTTCGCTAGTAGGGGATTTAGACTCTGCGATCGTATTAGCAATTTGCCAATCTAATCTATTAATTTGATTATCTAGTTTAATAATGTGCTGTTGGACTATTTCAATAGATTCATCTAATTGCTGTTTGTGATCGTGTAGTTGAGGATTACTGATGACTGCAAGGGTTTCTCCTGCTTCTACTGTCTGATTCTCTGTAACTTTTATCTTTTCAATTGTTCCTTCTAGGGGAGCTTGGACTACAACTATTTCACCACTAGGACTAATTTGAGCCTGGGCTGTGACTGTCATTCTATACCGCAAAACACTAGCCAGAAAAATAGCAACACCAAACACAGATAAAAAGATAATTCCCCATGTTTTAGGCGAGTTATCAAACTGCTTGAGAGAAGGTAGGAATTTATAGAGAGTATCTAGAGCAAGAGAAGATAGTCTAGACTGGGGAACATCAGTCACCTTTATCTGCGGTAAGCGATCTTGATTGATGAGCGAAGTATTGGTTGTGAAAGATGATGGATTATCGCTTGAATTGCTTAAATCTATATTCGTAGAGATACTTTTTTCTGGTTCTATTGTCTGTTCGTTTTCGTGTTCTTTTGTTGCTATCTCTGTTTTTTGCCATACTGGCTCTGGAATTGATTCTGTATTGTTCGTTCTAACAGAAGAATCTGGCAAAATTAGATAAGGCTTTTCTTCAGAAAAGGTTGGTATTATCCTTACATCTTTTTCATAAATTAATTTAATTGCTTCTGATAATTCTTCTGCCGGTGTACTTTTGATGAAGTAACCATTTGCTCCTACTTCTAAAGCTTTATCGATATAGTATTGAGTGTTATGACTACTTATCATTAATACTTTAGTTTCGGGAAAACGCTCACTAATAATTTGCGTAGCAGTTAATCCATCCATCTCTGGCATCTCCATGTCCATCAATACAATGTCAGGATTTAACTCTTCGATTAGTTTTAAAGCTGTTTTTCCATTCTCAGCAGTTCCCACTATTTCTAAGTTTGGTTCAAGCTTAAAGTAAATATTTAATGCCTGCCTAATTAGATTAGCGTCATCAGCAATTAAAATGCGAATCATTGACTGTTTATTATATGAAAACTACAAATATGTTTATGGTTTATTAAGTGGGTTGATTATTTAAGTATATTTACTTAATGTGAGGATTTAGTTAATGTTAAGAGGATTTAATTAAGATTAACTTGAGAATGATATCATTTCTAATTAGTTTAAGGATAGTCCTCTTCTTATATTTACGCTCAAAACAGAGGCGATCGAGTTAGCAAGATAATCTTCCTATAAATCAATATCTTCTTAAAATTCTAAGATAAAAGCTATTGAATAGCTATCCGTTTACAGCCTAAAGTACCGTAATTTAATAATTAAATTTCTGATTTTGATTACAAGAAAATTAAGGGCAAGTATAAAATATCAATCACTTACTTCAAAAATATCGGAGAAAATACCTGAATTTTTCCCCTTTTACTTACTAAGAAATAACTACATAATATTAAATCAACCCAATAAGAAATGATTATAGAGACGCAATATATCCGTCTCTACAACCGAGAAAATTTAGTGATCGCTTTTCAGTTGATTAGATCAAACAGATTAAACTCGATCGGTAGCTAAAAGCTAAGAGCTAAAAACCAGCTAATGATAAGCGTAGTCCATTCAATTGAAAACTGCTGTAAATACTTTATGGTTGAGATTAAAGACTTGAATACTTGTTACGACATGAAGGATAAAAATGCTGTTCGCAGAATTATTGGTTTGACTGGAGGGATTAGTACAGGGAAAACTACGGTATCTAATTATTTAGCTACAACTTATCAATTACCTATTTTGGATGCAGACATATATGCAAGAGAAGCAGTTAAACCCAATTCATCAATTTTACAGGCTATTGTAGTCAGATATGGAGATCGCCTGATCCTCTCTGATGGTAATCTCAATCGTTCTGCTTTGGCGGAAATTATTTTTCAGGATTCTCAGGAAAAGAAATGGTTAGAAAGTAAAATTCATCCTTATGTGCGCGATCGCTTTGTCGAACAACTGCAACAATTAGATTATAAAATAGTTGTCTTAGCTATTCCTCTACTCTTTGAAGCTAAGATGATGGATTTAGTTACAGAAATTTGGGTTGTTTATTGTGATGAGCAGAAACAGTTAGAACGTCTCCAAACAAGAGATAATCTTACTCTAGAACAAGCAAAAACTCGTATTGCCAATCAACTACCCTTAGCTGAAAAAGTCGCCCAAGCAGATGTAGTTTTAGATAATAATCTGAATTATGCCGATCTTTTCGCTCAAATCGATCGCGCCATCAACTCAAAAGGTTAAATTTCTTGAGTAATACCAAATCCCAGTTTATGTAAGTTATTGAAAAAGAAATAATATGTGTCCAAATCAAAATAACTTCTTCAAAACAAATTTCTTGTCTTTGTTCTTAAAAATTTGCCTGAACTCAATACCTGTAGCTTTAATTACCTTTGGAATAGACAATGTGGCACTCTCGCAGACTAGCTTGGATTTTGATGCTACTTACAATATCACTGCCATCTCTTCTGAACTCGATCTAGGAGTTTCCAAAGTATTAATTACAGGAGAAAGCACAAACGCTCCCTTTGGCTTAACTCAAATTAGCGGTGTAACTTATTCTCAAACAGATCTGCTTACAGGTCAATTTCGCGCTAATACAGACCCTACTGTGTTTGGCTTATTGGAAGAAACTTTGGGAGAAATTGTGTTTTTTGGTAGTGGTGATAACAAGTTAGTAGGTAGTGACGACATTACAGGAACAATTGATTTTGAAACACTGATTGCTACATCAACGGGAATTTTTACTATTACTGATGGAGAGGGTCAATTAGAAGGGGCTAAAGGGATCTTATCATTCTCAGAAGTTGACCAACTTAGTTTAGACCCAAATATTCCCTTGACAGGTGTAGCTACAGTAAACGGTACTTTTGAGATTCATTCTGTTCCTGAACCTCACTCTTCAGTGAGTTTAATTGGTTTAGGTTTAATTAGTTCAATATTTTTATTGCGAAAAAGTTTTAGATAAGCTTGGACTCACCTAAGTTGCATACTCTCTGTTGCCTATTCCCTCTTGCCTATTGCCTTGACCAGAATTTAAGAATGCAGTTTAAACTTACTACTTGAGTTAAAAATCACCACCTTCGTCTATTTTCCGCACAACAAAGTAAACTAACCCAACTAACATAGCAATAAAGATGAGAATTCCTACCATAGCGATATTCCCTGTTCGGGCAGTAACTATGATGGCAGTCAGGTAGGGAATTATGATAATAGCGGAATAAAAAATTATGGTTGAGCGATTCCACTCAATGTTAAAATTTGTTTGCAATTTTACACCTCTTCCGCCTTTGGGAAGAGGTGTGGGTGCAGCACCTAAACCACGGCTTTTTCCGAGTCTCTTTGTGTCTAATTTTTTTCTTTTAGGCATTTTTAGCAATAATTTGTCTATAACTCTAGATTAAATTGACGGCACTCTTGTTTTTCTGGGGTTTAACTCCAGTCTAGTTTCAGATCCAGATACTCTTCTAGTTTTTGATTGTGAGGTTGAAAATAATCAGCGAGAGTGTTTCTCAGTTCATCACTAATAGGATTATAAGAACCTCCATTAACTTTGGGATATTCTGAGAGTGGATTATCCTCTAAACCCAAGAAAGCAAAAACTTTTTTCATGACTTCCCCTGGATTGCTGTATAAATCCTCACTTTTAATTAGACAAAATTGTTCTCGATCGAACAACTCCATCCAGACTTTTAATTTATACACATATAGACTCCCTATTATGTTATCTGGATTGTGATATGCTTTCAACTTGAGGTCTTCTTCACTAAAGTTTTCTAACTGTTTCATTTCCTGGGCAACTGCTTGAGCAAAAGTTCCTTTCGCCAAACCACTATTTAGTTTATGGTAGTGCCAAGATACGGCTCGATCGATCGGATTTCTGAGTAAAACAATTAGCTTAATTTGGGGGAAATGAGATTTGATTTTTTGGGCTGCTTTAGGAAAACGAATATAGTTAGGAGTTGCCTCCCCTGTGATCAAATCTGGTCGATCGCTAATACTGGGAAATTGAGCTAGATACCAATTAATACCATATTGAAATTTGCTACTAAAAAAATTAATTTCTTTTTTATGGGGAAGAAGAATTTGATGATGGGATTTTAGATAATTGAATAGAGAAGATGTACCACATTTAGCTGCACCAATAATTAAGAAATCAGGAGCATTTTTTTTGGGTTTTTGCCAATCTAATTCAGCTAGTTGAGGATCGGCATTTACTACTCTGTGATAACAACTAGTTTGGTAGCAATTAATCGCTTCTTGAATATTGCCTTTATCTGAGAGAGCATCTCCTAAGTTACCCCAAGCAATATCAATATGGGGATGCTGTTTAACTATACCTCGATAAAAATCAATTAGTTGCTCTAATTGTTCTGAGGCAATATTAGTATATTGAATAGCATAGTAAGCCCCTAAAAACTCAGGATTAAGCTCGATCGCTTTTTGATAAGCAGCAATTGCTTCAGAAAAGAAACTTTTACTTCTGAGTATGGTAGCCAATTGATGATATTGTAAAAAGCTAGACCCAGGATTATTATAAACAGCATCCTTGTAAGCAGCGATCGCTTGTTGCTCAATTTCAGATAATTCAGGAGCTAGATTAATAGCTCGACGATAATAGTTAAATGCTTGTTGATGCTTGCTTTGATGTTGAAAAATAGCTCCTAATCTTAGATAAGCACGAATAAAGTTAGGATAAATTGTAATGACATTTCGATAAGCAGCAATAGCCTGAGACCATTTTTGTTGCTTTTCCAAAACATTGCCCAATTGATGATAGGCTTCCCAGTATTGGGGTTGTAACTTGGTAGCTTTTTGGTAGCATTTACTTGCGGTCGACCATTTTTGTTGTTGTGTGAAAACTATTCCTAAACCGTAGTACCCAGCAACAAAATTTTCATCTAATTTGGTTGTTTTACGATACTGAATAATTGCTTGTTGCCACTTTTTTTGTTGTGCTAAAGCTTGGGCTAGACAAAAGTGAAACTGAGGATTATGGGGATTTTGTTGAACTGCCTGGCGATATAAAGCGATTACTTGGGGTAATTTCCCTTGACTAGTTAATATTTGAGCCAAACTTTGATAGGCTGAGAAAAAATCTGGCTGGAGTTTAATTGCTTGTCGATAACAGGCAATGGCTTGATTGAGTTTTTTATATTTCCAGAGGCTATTACCCAGAGAATAATGTTGTTGAGCATCTGCCCAATTCGGCTCTAGGGTTAAGGCTTGATACCAAGATTCAAGAGCTTTTGCTTCTTTCCCTAGTTCACGAAATACTCTGGCAAGATTACGATAAGCCCCAGCAAATTTGGGGTTGAGTTTAATCGCTTGTTGATAACATTCGATCGCATTTTGCCATTGTTTTTGCTGGGCATATAAGCTACCTAAATCCGCATGTAATTCTGCTGATTCAGGCTTTTCGGAGATTAATTGAGTATATTTGGCTATATTCTCTGTGGTAAAGGAGGATTGCTTAGGAGCAAGTTTGGATTTGTTCTTCATGTTCACCTTGATTTATGTGAATTTTATCAAACTCCATAGATTGAAAGTCTTGAATTGACAGTCTTTAATTCATTTAAGAGGGAAAAGTCATTAATCATTAGTTCTCATTCACTACCTCTTATCAGTTATTCAGCAATATCTACTTACTTAGATTTTGCATAAAAATCTATTGCAAATTTTGAAGTATTAATAAGACGCTCTCAATTGACGATCGCGAGCGTGCTATTTATTAGTAAAGATTGTTAATAAGCAAATAACTGACAAAAAAAATTATTATTATTCATCATTGCTGATTTCGCTCTTGAAAGATATAGTACATAACTCGCTCTCAAATTGATGAAATTAGCTCTAACAACTTCAATAAATAGGACTCTATTAAGATGAACTGTCATCAGTGTCAAAAAAATTGTCACTCGATTAAGCAGAAACATAGCTGGTGGACAAGGTTAACCAAAAAGTATCGCCAGGAACCTCTACTGGCTGTAGACGGCAATATAGCTTTAGTGGGAACGCCAAATGTGGGCAAAAGCGTGTTATTTAATCGACTGACAGGAAATTACGTCAATGTTTCTAACTATCCAGGGACAACGGTGGACGTAAGTCGAGGCATAGCTAAAATTAAAGACTATCAAATTAGAGTCATCGATACCCCAGGAATGTACTCTTTAGTGCCAATTAGTGAAGAAGAACAAGTATCTAGAGACTTACTGTTAGAGGAATCTTTAGATCTGGTGATTCATGTGGTAGATGCCAAAAATTTGGGACGAATGCTGCCTTTAACTTTTCAACTAATGGAGGCAGGATTAAATGTAATTTTGGCAATCAACATGATTGATGAAGCAGAACAATTGGGGCTGAAGGTAGAACCAGAAGCTTTGAAAATAGAATTAGGCATACCTGTAGTTGTAATGTCTGCTGCTTTAAATCGAGGTGTTAGGGAACTCAAACAAACCATAATTCAGTTGTTACCATTTCAGCCAGAGCCAGATTTGGCTAATTTGGAGGTGGTAAGATGACGAATCCGATTATTTATCCCGAACCGATCGAACAAGCGATCGCTTCTCTAGAAAGCTGGCTAAAAAGTATAGGAGAGAGAAATATTTTGAGACAGTATTCTCTTTCTCCTCGTAGTCTCGCTCTACTGTTACTCCAAAAAGACCCCACTATTTGGCAAACTCTCAAACAAGATGATAAACAGCAGCAAGAAGTTGAAATATTGCTTACAGTGGCGGAAAATCAACTGCAATATCCTGTAGATTTAGCGATCGCTGAAACCAGAGAAAAACAAGCCCGCAATCTGGCAGGAATTACTATCCAGACAAATAAACCTGCTGCTAATTCTACTAAAGAAATCCTCCACCGCCTAAGCGTTAATCCCATTACAGGATTTCCCATCTTAATGGTTATTCTTTACTTTGGAGTTTACAAGTTTGTCGGTGAATTTGGGGCAGGGGAATTAGTCGATCGCATAGAAGGTTTTTTTGAAGGGCAAATCAATCCTGTCGTCAATCAGATTGTCGCTCAAATCTTACCTTGGCAACCCCTGCAAGATTTAGTTGGTAACGATTACGGCATCATTACTTTAGGTATTCGCTATGCTACCGCCATTGTTTTACCCGTAGTAGCTACCTACTTCCTGATTTTTTCCTTCTTAGAAGACAGTGGTTATCTGCACAGAATGTCTTTAATGCTCGATCGTCTCTTTAAATCCATTGGACTATCAGGACGAGCGGTGATCCCCATGGTTCTGGGCTTAGGGTGCGATACCATGGCAACCATGGTTACTCGTACTTTAGAAACCAAACGGGAAAGATTGATCGCGACTTTTCTACTCTCTCTAGCAGTTCCTTGTGCAGCCCAGTGGGGAGTAATCTTAGGACTATTGGCACAAAAACCAGCAGCGTTGATGGTCTGGGCTGGATTGATTATGGCAATTTTTTTGGTTGTCGGCTACCTAAGTGCTAAATTCTTTCCTGGGACATCTGGATCATTTTATCTGGAAATTCCGCCTCTAAGACTACCCAAATTAGGGAATATTCTCACCAAAACCTGGATACGGATGAAATGGTACTTTTGGGAGATATTACCATTGTTTATTTGGGCATCGGTGCTGATTTGGTTGGGAAAACTTACAGGCTTATTCGATCTCATCATCAGAGGTATCGAACCCTTTGCCGTGGCTATCGGCATGCCCCCAGACACTGCTCCCATTTTTCTTTATGGATTTTTCCGTCGAGATTATGGAGCAGCAGGACTATTTGATATACAGCAACAAGGTGGTTTGACAGGTAATCAATTAGTAATAGCTGCTGTGGTATTAACTCTCTTTTTACCCTGCATTGCCCAGTTACAAATCATGATTAAAGAACGAGGTCTAAAGACGACTGCCATAATGGTTGCCTTTATTGTTCCCTTTGCTTTTCTGATTGGTTACTGCGTTAATCTATTTTTTAATGTATTAGGAGTGACATTATGAACGCTTTATCTAAAGTTCAAATTGGTCAAGTTCAAACAGTGGCTCAGCTACAAACTCAGGATATTACCATACGGCGCAAACTAATGGCGTTGGGAATTACTCCAGGTAGCAGTCTGATTTTAGAACAACGCTTCCCTTCCTATGTAGTTAAAGTTGGGTATACCCGTGCTGCTCTAGATCGAGAAATTGCTTCTAGTATTTTCGTCAGATGAATCAATAAGTAGTAGTGACGTTATCGGGAACGTCCCTACTATCGATCGCTTCTTATAGAGTTTCTCCTTGTGTCTAAATCTAGGTAGATCGGGAATTAAAACTGTATAACCTTCTTCTTCTGGATAAGTTTAAATAGGATATTTAAGAGAAAGGTAATATTCTAATGGTTGGCGTTGTACTTTTTTATCTTGCGTCATCTTGCCAATTTTCTAAATT
>JBFRWE010000224.1:0-5144 GCA_051439345.1 Xenococcaceae cyanobacterium | reverse complement strand
TTAATAACAACTATTTTTGTCCCTGCTTTTTTTGCCCAGTGAAGATATTTAACGGTAACAGGCTGATTATTAGCAACATTAGAACCGATAAAAACTAATAAATCTGTGCCAATCCAATCTTTATAGGAGCAAGTGGTAGCTGCTGCCCCAATAGTTGTTTTTAATGCCCCAGTACTAGGAGAGTGGCAAATCCTGGCAGCATTATCTACATTGTTACTGCCCATTGCCCTAACTGCTTTTTGGGCAGCGTAGTAAGTTTCGTTAACTGTCCCCCGACTAGTAAGATAGTAGCTAGTACGTTCTGGTGTAGTCTTTTGGATGCGATCGACCATTAAATCAAAAGCTTCATCCCAACTGATACGCCGAAAACCTTTATCTCCTTTATCTCTCCGCATTGGGTAGGGAAGTCTCCCTAAATCTCGTAATTCTTTACCCCGTTTCTTTTGCAGTTGGGAAATATCGGCTAAAATCTTCGGCTCAAAAGCGGGCATGGTATTCAAGCGCAACAAACGCAACCGAACATTACACAGATGAAGTCCATCGAGAGTCCAATCCTTCATCCCCGTAGTGCCTAGAGAACAACCATCACAAACACCCTGGTTAAGAATATTCCAAGCATAGGGTAACTGATCTAAATTAACTAATGTAGCTCGAATTACTTCCCAATAATTATTAGGATATTGTTCTCCAATGCCAAAGGGCTTCCAACTAGCCCAAATAGAAGGATTCCAAAGCTTTCTTGCTTTTTTTAACATGATCTTCCCTTAACTAAGAGCTAAGAGCTAACATCTAAATTTAACAGCGATAAGTCAGAGCAAAACGTTCAATTCCTGCTAAATCTTTAAACACCTGAATATCATCATAACAGCCCTGGTCTTGAAGCATCCTTTTTACTATATCTGCTTGCCCTGCCATCATTTCGATGAGCCACATTCCCCCTGGAGCAAGATAATTAGCTGAAGTTTCAATTAAGTAGCGAATAGATTCTAAACCATCTTGTCCACCATCGAGAGCTAGATGAGGTTCATGTTTAAATACTTCTGGTTGTAGAGAGGGTAATTCTGCCGTGGGGATATAGGGAGGATTGGAAACCATCCCACTTACTTTACCTTTAAGATGCTCTAAAGGATGCCACCATTCTCCGTGATAAAAATTAATATGATCCGTTAAATTTAGCTTATTAGCGTTCTCTTGAGCGATCTCTAAAGCTACTTGACTACAATCGACAGCATGAATAGTTGCTTTAGGTAATATCTCTGCCAACCCTAGGGCGATCGCGCCACTACCAGTGCCTAGATCTACCCAATTTCCTGAGATTAAGCTCTTATTTGGCTTTTTTTGTAATTCTTGGCTAACTAGATCGATTAATAACTCAGTTTCGGGACGAGGAATCAAAACAGCAGGAGAGACTTTTAAGTAAAAATGTCGCCAAGGTACTCTCCCTACTAAATACTGAACTGGTAAATGCTCTTGAAGGCGTTGTTGCCACAAGTTGTTGAGCTTGGTAATAGTTATATTTAAACAGACTTGCTCTTGTTTCGGTAATAAACCCAGACGAAGAGTTAAACTATCTATCCCTGCTATTTCTTGTAACAACCAGTCCACTTCTTCAGGAGAAACTTGGGCGACAATCGCTGCTTGCTTGGCTTGGTTACGCCAAACGTGAAGTTCTTGACCCGATAGCATTAAACTATTATTACTATTGTTGTGGTTGTTGTTGATTGCCTCCTCCTTGTTCTGCTGCTTTTTCCCGTACAAATTCTTGAGACTCGCTAGAAGGAACTAATTTAATTTTAGTCAGAGTTTCGTCATCACTACTTTGCAAAGTAGCAATTATATTCTCTAAAGGAACTACTTCGATAGTAACTGTCTCTGCTAAATCTGGTTTCTGTTGTTTAAAGACATTAACCATCTTTTCCAACTGTTCTTTCTCAAAGAACAAAGGAATTATTTGCTGAGAATCTTTGCCCATAACGAGATATTCATTACTAGAACCAACTTTAGCTACAAATAAAGGTACACCGCCTTTATACTCTTGACCACTTTGACTTAAAATAGTTTTGGCTGATTCTACCTCTGTTTTCTCAGGAATTAAGTTAAATAAAATATCATTTTCTTTGGTCTGTTCTGCTTGTGCTAGTTTATATACTTCTCCTAAAGATACCAAAGTAACTTGCACTTGATTACCTAAGTCAGGATTTTTAGTTTTTAGATCGTTAATAAAGACTTCTGCGTCTTGAGGATTAATAAATATTCCTGCTACTTGAGCTTCATCTTTCCCTGAAAGAAGCAGAGGAACTCCTTTATCGTTAGTAATGGTAAAAACAGGTACTGGGTTCAATTTTTGTAAAACTTGCTCTGTAGGTAATGCCCAAGCTTTTAAATTATGACCAAATCCTAGACTTAAAATTACAGTACTCACCATACCTAGAACTGCACTTGAACAAGCTAATTTTCTAATCATTATTATATTCCTCAATAAATTTAAATTTATTTTTCTATTTTGTCTACAAAGTTGTGATTTTTTCGATAACAGTAAGGCAAATTTTTACCCATCGCCTTTTGTACTATAGCTAATAAATTTTTTTTCTAGTTTAACTTTTTCGAGAAGATCGCAATAGATTGTAATCATTTCAAATTTAAATTTGAAAATTATCCCCTAGATAGTATTGTCTAACTAAGGTATTGCTATATAGTTCCTCTGCTGTACCAGAAGCTAAAATTTGACCATCTCGCATAATATAAGCGCGATCGGTAATAGCCAAAGTTTCCCTAACATTATGATCGGTAATTAAAATTCCCATCTGGCGATCGCGTAAACCAGCAATAATCGTTTGTATCTCTGCTACAGCAATAGGATCTACTCCGGCAAAAGGCTCGTCTAATAACAAAAATTTTGGACCATCTAATCCTACTGCCAAGGCTCTAGCTAATTCTGTTCTTCGCCTTTCTCCCCCAGAAACCTGACTCCCCATGGTTTTTGCCACTCTTTCTAGACGAAATTCTTGCAATAATTTATTCAGACGTAGGGGTTGAGCGGGACGGGGAACTTTAGTTTGCTCTAAAACTAGTTGAATATTATCTCTAACACTCAGATTCCGAAAAATACTGGCTTGCTGAGTAAGATAACCTATGCCTAACCTTGCTCTCTGATGAAGAGAAAGAGGCGTAATATCTCGTTCGTTAAGCCAAACTCTACCTTCATTGGGTTTAATTAAACCAGTAGTAATATAAAAAGTAGTTGTTTTCCCTGCTCCGTTTGGACCAAGTAAACCAACAATTTCTCCAGGGGCAACTCCCAGATTAACTCGGTTAACCACCAGCCTTTTACCATAGGATTTATGAACATTTTTTAAGAGAATAGTCATACTTCAGAATTCAGAATTGCTGGAGTTAGATAGTTCGGAATTTGGGTTTGCACCTCAGCCTTTAATATCTACTAATTAATTATTGGGGAGTAGTAGAAGCAGGAGAATTGATATTGATTTGGGGAAGAGATACTTCTGTATTTTGTGCGCTAGGAGGCTCGGAGACGATATAGGTTGATTCTACTTGTCGATTTTCTTTCGGTGTAGCAATAAAACGTCCTTCGTCGATCAAGTAAGTCATTTCCTCTGCACGCATACTGTTACCTTCTTGTAAGACATAAACATTGCCACTGAGAATTAAACGACGTTCGCGACTAAAATATTGAGCTTGAGCAGCAGTTGCTTGTATTTGTCTAGCAGGATAATTAATTTTTACGTTTCCTCTGGCTGTAACTATTCCTGTTTCCGAGTTCGCCTCTTGAATATCAGAACGCACTGTAATTGCACCACCAGAGTTATAAGTTTGTGCTTGGATCGGTTTGGGTGAAAAGTAGACCCAGCCTATTATAGCTGCTAATACTATTTGAGTTATGCTTAAGTCTCGTATTCGCCGTAACAATAAAATCATAGAAAATATCTTACTTAATAATTAAGCTGCTCTAGTCTAATTTTTTAGACGCAAATCTTAAAAGGGATGTTGCCTTTTGTCCATCTGTAAATTAATTTTTCAATATTCCATTGACAATTTTTTTCTAAATGATATTAATTATTATTGTTTAATAATTGTAATCTGTGGCAATTTGTAAACTACACTAGTTTTTGAATCTATGCCATCATTGCTTGATACTTCTTTTAGTTGGAGCTGATTAGCAAATTCTTCTACTTGTTCCGGTTCGATTTGCTGTAATCCTTGCAAAAGATGGTAGCTTTCTTGAACTAGTTTTGTGACATCTATCTCATAATATGTAGGCTGATAATTAGTTAATCTGCTAACTCCTTCTCCCAATAGAATAACTGCACCACGCCAATTGTGATTGCCAAGATGATAACAACCGACTGCAATTTGTAAAATACCTTGATAAAATTGCTTGTCTACTTGTTCGGCATCAATCCAAAGAGCCTCTAAAATGTCATGACAGGCATAGAAATGTTGTTGATTAAACTCTTCTATACCTTGCCAAAATGTCTGCACTGAGATATTTCTCCTTAAGAATTCATACTTTCACGAACTTGCTGAATTATTTCAAGTTCGATATCTTGCTCTTCTCCAGCAAATTCATTATCTGGAGTTATGAATAGCATACAGTGACATTCTTTTCTTTCTCGCATGGGCACACAAGGGCAATTCCAGAAAGTATTTTTTACTTCAGCTGCTTTGTCTTCATAGTGACGACAAGGACATAAAGGTGCGCCTAATTCCTCTTTATGTCTAGCTAATCCTTCAATTACTACAGCAGTTACTGATAGATCGCTGCAAAAGTAAGTATCAGTTCTTTTTGCATACTGTGCAGCAAATTTTCTCATAGATTCAAGGCTTTTGTCCTTCTGTGTTGGATCGCTTTTAGCTGTAGTCATAGTTAGAGGATTTTTAAATAAACAAATTATTGTTACTATTTTAGGACAATTTGTTAAAGATATTAGGATACAGCCAGCAAAAACTAAGCTGGTCAACATTGAAATTTTCGGTTAAGACAGATGGGGAGATGGGTTGCTTTCAAGTGTATGTTTTTAATAAAGTTGAAAATCTTAACTCTAGTTAGAACGAAAGAATGGGCTTTTCCCCCTCTGCTTCCTCTGCTTCCTCCGCTTCCTCTGCCCGTCTCAACCGTCAAATCT
>JBFRWE010000223.1:0-3851 GCA_051439345.1 Xenococcaceae cyanobacterium | reverse complement strand
GCCCAGTAATCTCTTGCCAGTTTGAGATTTATAACCTCGATAATAAGGCACTATATTTTCACCAAAGGCATCTTGATATTCGTCACTATCAATATAGGAATCAATATCAGCTTCATAACCCGCTCGATCGAGAATATTGCTGTGATATAGTGTTTCTTGATAGTCATCGGGAGCGCGCCCAAGAAGGTGCTTGAAGTTCAACTCATGGGAACGGTAGCGTGGGCAATTATCAATAAATCTTGACTTGTACAATTCTGATTTGGCAACTTGACGTACAAACTCCCGAACGCTTATTTCTCCCCTTTTTAGCTGAGACTCAGGAACGCTAAGGCGTTCGCTTTCCATAATGTAAGCATTGCCTAAAACTTGTTTGTATACTGCCCTAATGATAATTTCTAATTCGGCTGGAGAGCTATTAGGTATTAACTCCAGAGGATTACTATCTGCTAAAGCATTATATTGACCTTGCCAAATTGAAGCTCTTGGTGAAATTACTTCCTCTTTTGGTGCTGTCGAGCTGACAACTGGTGTAGGCGCAACTGACTGGTAATTGTTGAGATTGAGGACTTTAGATAAGAGCCGATTAACATTTGTTGGTGCAGGAGTCGGCTTCCAGGAAGAGGGTAGTGTTGATAGAGGAATGATGGGGCTTGGTTTATTGGTTATCAGTGATTTTTGCAAGCGAGAGCGCGTACCAGCAAAGGTCGATCGATCGCTACTACAAGAACCACGTAATATTTGGAAAATATGGGTAAAACCAGCTACATTTTTGCCTGTCTGAGTTTTGTATCCTAAATAATAGGGAACTGTGTTTTCCCCGAAATTTTCCTCATAGTCTTCACTGTCAATATAGGAGTCAATTTCGGCTTCAAAACCATACTCATCTAAGATGTGAGTATGTTGTACTATCTCCTCATGGCTTTCAGGAGCGCGACCAAGAAGATGTTTAAAATTTAACTCAATTGCTCTGAGGGTAGGACAGTTGAAAAAAAATAAAGAGCGATATAATTCAGATTTGGCTATTTGTCGTATAAATTCCCTGACAGTGATTTCACCATTTTTCAGTTGGGATTCAGCAATAGTTAGCCTTTCGCTCTCCATGACATGAGCATTGCCTAAAACTTGGCGATAGGCTGCGCGAATGACAACTTCTAGCTCTTCTGCTGAATTGCTATTCCAAAGTCCAACTGGTTCAAAATCTTCGTATAAACTTACTCCTAATTCTGATGCTTTACCAATAACTGGGCTAATAAAAGTACTCACCATTTGCCAAAATCCTCCGAGCTTAACTTATTTAACAAGAACGTTCATCAAATTTGGTATAAAATCCTCCGTATTTAATCCAATACTGCTTTAAATCGTGATGAGGAGTATGTAAACTGGCTTTAGCTTGATACAAAATTACTTGACGATGATTGCCAATCCAAACTTTTTTGATGGGCTCGACAGAAATTAAAGTGCCACCTAGACTTTTAACGCATTCTTCAAACCTTTCAACGGTAGAATATTCTAAAGTTTCAAAAATAAAAAAATGTCCTGAACAAATTAAATGTCTACTTCTAATCCAGGCTTGCATTTTTTTGCTAGCCACTGGGGGCAACATACTTAGTTTTAGCTCCGCTGCAATCATCTACTTTTTTTAGTTAACTACAATTATATTCACACTGTTATATTCAGGTTGTTCGCTGAGTGATTAAGCTAGTTCGTGAGCAAAACTTTCTCTTTTTTCAAATCGTAATGCTCCTGCTTCTGAACCCCAAATCTGTTCGTGGGTATTAATGTCCATTCCCCTATCCCAACTAACCCAAGTAGTTTCAGTTAGTTCTACATCACTGATTAAATAAGTTTGTTTACCTTGTTTTTCAATAATGCAACCATTCCCAGGCTCTACCCTTCCTCTCCAGATATTGCCCTCTGGTTTAAATACCATCGAACAGTTGCAACGTCGCTCTATACAATCGGGGGGTATAGTTTCGAGAATTTCGCGATCGTGTCCTGACCCTGCATAAAGATAGGCATCTTTGAGGCTATAATTTTCAATATAAATGTCTTCTCCTCGATCGACTAAACGATGTACTCCTTGACGGTAGGGAGTCCAAAGATCGTAGTCATAAACTTGTTCGGAATAAAAGCCAATCCCTGAAAAAAATTCCCAGGGTAGAGGACGAAAAAAAATCCGAATATGGGCATAGTTTTTCGCATCGGCAAAGGCTTGTTTTTGATTACTAAAATCTCCTGCCATGAGTTGGGCTAAAGATCTAAGTAAATCAGTTTTTTGCTCTTTAGTATTGTCAGTACTAGTTAACATTGTTAATTTTTCTAAAATTAGCTTTTTTAAATCTTCTTGGTCTAAAACTTATTACTTATTACCTATTAATTAGAGTCGGTTAAAGAACGAATCTCAGATGAAAAAGAAGCAGTTACTACTCCTTTACCATCACTAGTTTTAATTAAAGAAACACGAAAGCGCAAATTAGGCGTTGTAAACCAAATTTTTTCTTCTGCTGTTGCTCGATCGTAGTTGGTTGTTAGTACAAAAGTTCCGTCTTCACTAATGTAATAGTTCCCTACAGAAGGAATAGTTTCTGCATATCCTTTTTCTCTAAGCAATTTACCTTTCGTCAAATCTTGAGGATCGGGTATGGGAACTAAAATAGTAGAACCTGCCATAGTTTCTTCTTCATCCCAGTCCGATTCTCCCTCCCAACTCATTTTAAAAGGGCTAATCACTGTCGCTGGATCGACTTCGTGAGACTTGCATAAAGCAATTACTTGCGGACTATTTGTCTCTATAGCTTCAATATCGATGGTGGAAGTTACTTCTTCAAAGTGGCGAAAAGCGAGATGATGCGCGCTTCTTTGCGATCGCCATCTACCTAGCGAAAGCTGCACAAATTCAGTAATATTCATCAAAAATATAGTTATTTAGAAGAATAAATGATTTCTGTATATTTATTAAGTAAGCTACTAGTAACTTTTGTAACAGAAAAACAGTAAGTAGTCGTTTAATCTGGGATTACCATTAAGAAAACTTAGCAATAATCACTAACTGTTATATCGCCTGTGGTCATCATTCCAGACATTGCTTACACCTCCGATTTATTTGAATTACTAATTGAGAGACTGGCAATTGGCTACTAGGAATAAATAAGCTGCAAAGAATTACATTTTTTTTCCTTCAAAACCAATTACCAACCTTCGATTGCCGAAATTAAGCTTCTTTAATCCCGATTAATTGGTAACTTCAGTAATACTGATAATTTTTCCACCTAACTTGTGAATAGTCTGAATCTTTTGACTTAATTGAGCATAGCCTACTTCATAACTAGTATTGCTCTGACGGAAATTTCTGCCAGCACCTGGTTTAGCAACCGCAATACGGAAACGCTTACCAGTATTGCTATAATTGCCACTTCCTTTAGCCAGAGGCTTAATTTTAGTAGGAAGATTAGAGGCGATATCGCTAATCAAGCGAGCAGTTTGACCAGAATCACTAGTAGAATAACCACGCAACAAGCTAAATGTACGGTTAAAATCTACATTCTTACTACCAACTTGACTACTAGTATTCCGAGGATAGGGAACCACACTTTCACCAAAATTAGTAATATATTCGTCGCTATCGATATAAGAATCAATGTCCGCAGCGTAACCTTCTTCATTATAGATTAAGACATGACGGGCAATTTCAACTTGCTCTTTGGGCGCACGTCCTAATAAGTGCTTGCAATTGAGTTCGATAAAACGATATTGGGAAGAGGTTTCAAAAAACTGAGATTGATACAATTCAGATTGTGCTACTAAACGGACAAATCCTCTTACGGTAATATCTCCATTGCGTAATAGAGATT